>JAYUFP010000423.1:0-1742 GCA_043738665.1 Isosphaeraceae bacterium | reverse complement strand
CGAGCCTGGCGAACGTTTTGAAAAACAACCCCAACGGCATGCCCGCCGCCGAGGCCCGCGCCTGGCTCCGAGGGCTGGTGACCGGCGTGTCGTACCTTCACGACCACGGCATCGTCCACCGCGACCTCAAGCCGGCCAACCTCTTCATGGAAGAGGGCGTGGTCAAGATCGGCGACTACGGGCTCGCCAAGCTGATCACCCCCAGCCAGGGGAGCGAACACTCCGAAAGCATCGGCACTTGTCATTATATGGCCCCCGAGATCGCCTCGGGCAAATACACGGCGTCGATCGATATCTACTCGATCGGCATCATCCTTTATGAGATGCTGCTCGGGCGTGTCCCCTTTGAAGGGGAAACCGTCGGCGAAGTCCTGATGAAGCATCTGACCGCGCGGCCGGACATCTCGAAATTGGCCGAGCCGTTCCGGTCGATCGTCGCCAAGGCTCTCGAAAAAGATCCGAGCCGACGTCAGAAAAGCGTCACGGATCTGCTCCCTCCCGAGGACGCCCCACAGGTTCAGAACGTCAGGTTCATCGGCGACGGTAAGACCGCACCCCCGCCGGGCAATGGGGTCGTCGCGGACGCCGGGCGTCGGAAGGATGAGGACATCCTGAGAATCGAGGCCGAGGAGCCTGTGTTCTACATCGGTCCCGAGACTCGCCCGGCGATGGCTCAGCGGATTCGCACGGGGTTCGCGAAGCTGCGACGCCCTGCGCCGCGTTCGGCGGCCCCGAACGGGAACGCCGACGCGAACGTGAATCGACCGCGGCCGGTTCCCGCCGCGAGAACCATTCGGCAGGCGTTGCATCAGCCCCAAGCGAAGCCTCAGGCCGCGCCTCCGCCGGCACCTCCCATGCCTCCCCCGGTGCCGGGGATGAGGGAACGTGTCGCGGAATTGACCGCGGCGATGGTCACGGCCGCTCCGGTCGCCGCGGTCCTGTCGCTGCCGGTCGCCGCGCTGACGATGGGCGTCGACCCGCCCACGCAGCCCGAGCGTTACGCGTTCCTCTTCACGATGAGTCTCCTGGGCGCGTGGGCCACGCTCATTCCCACGAAGCTTTTCGAGGGTCGAAACGTCGGCAAGTCCACACGGAGACTGACGGGGATGGCGCTCGGGGCGCTCGTCGGTTTGGCGGCGAGCACGTTCGCCTCGTGGACGAACCTCGGAACGTTGCCGAGCTGGGACGCCGGGGTCGACGCGCGAGTCTTCTCCGATCTCGGCTTAAGCCCTCTATCGATCGGGCAGACGAGTCCCGCCGTCGCGGGGCTCTACTTCGCACTGGTATCGCTTTTCGCGGGACTGCCCTGGATGGCGGCACGCGACCGCAAGAGGCGGTTCCGTATCCTCCCGATCTTGAAGGCAGGCGGCCTGGCGGCCTTGATCGGCCTGGCGTTTCCCTTTCCTCAGCCGTGGGGCGTGGGGATCGCCGTCCTGACCGCCGCCGTCGTCCAGACAGTCAGCCCCTGGAGCCGGCCGGCCGCGGTCTATAATCGTTACGCGGCCCGCATGGCCAAGCTCCAGCGCAAAGGCCGCATCGCTTGATCGACGCGAACGAAACCTTCGACGCAAAATCAATATTTCACCCGATGATACGAATATCCCGGTGTCGCGGTCGCGACATTTCCCGACGCGAACTCGGCCCCGTAAGGATCGGACTCCGATGAAACGATTCGCTTTCTGGTTCGTCGCGGCAATCCTCGTGATCCACTGGGTTCGCTCCGGCGACCGTCATCACAAGCA
>JAYUFP010000422.1:0-1742 GCA_043738665.1 Isosphaeraceae bacterium | reverse complement strand
GAAGTTTCCCGGAGAAAAACGATGGCGGATGACCAATGGCCGATGACCGATGCGAGAAAACCGGCGGGAAAACGCCGCGTTCGCTCTTTCCGATCCGTGATCAGCCATCAGCCATCCGTCATCAGCCATTTCCCAGCCATTTCCTTTCGGGACGGACTCTCAATGATGAACGTAGGTTTCCAGAAACCTGGCCAGCCTCTGAAAGTCGGACCCCTGTTCGATGTAGCGGACGACCGTCACCAGGGTCGTCGGGTCGACAAGGTGCTCGAACGGAACGTAATGCAGCTTGAGTTGGCCGGCGACCGAGATCATCACGCCGTTGAGCTTCTCCTCGACCAGGGCGCGATAGGCACCGACTCCGAGCTGGCTCCCGAGCATGACGTCGAAAGCGTGCGGCAGGGCACACCGCGACTCGTAACCGAGCTGCACTCCGGTGACCTTCCGGCTCTTGCCTGTCCGCTTGCGGTACTCCTCGGCGATCAGCTTGGCGAAAAGTCGGCCGAGGTTGACCTGGGCGATTGAAATGTGCCCGTGCTCGTCGCGGGGGATGCCTTCGAGGTAGCGGATCGGCAGGTATTCCGCCAGGCCCTCAGCCACCACGACCACTCCGAACTCTTTGGATTCATCGTCGCGGGCCCGCATCGTGTCGACGATCCGGCCGACGACGGCCTCGATGTTCATCACGGTTCGGGACTTCTTCTCGCCCGACATCGGATCGGTGAACTCCTCTTCAGCCCGGTAGGCGCCGACGACGTCCTCGACGCTGAGTACCATGCTCGCTTCGCCGGCGATCGCGGCCCCGTAGGCGAGCCAGCCCGCCGATCGCCCCATCGTCTCGACGAGGTAATAACCCTGCACGGCCTCGGCGTCGGCGAGCAGGTTGCGGATCTCCGCGGCCAGCGTTTCGACCGCCGTGAAATAGCCGAACGTGAAGTCGATGCCGAGGTAGTCGTTGTCGATCGTCTTGGGGACGTGGACCACCGCGATCTTCGACTCCCCCTCCGGCAGATGCTCCTGGAAGAGTTTGAACTTGTTGGCCGTCTTGAGAGTGTCGTCGCCGCCGATCGACACCAGGGCATCGACTCCCAGGGATTTCAGAGCGGCATCGACCGTCCGGAGCGGGGCGACCTTGGCGGCGTCTTCGAAGTCGCTGGGGTGGCTGAGGCGCTTGCCGGGGTTCGTGCGTGCCGTTCCGATCAGAATCCCCCGGCTATTCCGGGTTCGCCGGAGCTTGCCGTGGTCGAGCTTGATGAAATCACGGCCTTCCTGAAGCGGGTGGTCGACCGAATACTCAACCAGCCGCGAATACCCGTGCTTGATGCCGAACACCTCGATGCCGTTGCGGAGGAACGAGACCGCCGCGGTGGAGATCACCGCGTTGGCGGCGGGAGCGGGACCCCCCGCGAAGAGGATCGCGACCCGCTTGATCGGACTTGTCGTTGCGGCCTTTGCCGTGGGGCTGGACAAAGCAGACCTCCCTATCAGTGTCTTGGAAACGGCCAAGGCCGGAATTCAAACGGTCCCGCGGTTCATCCGGCATCCGCTGAGAATCGCCGGGGCAAATGGGTCTCCCGCCCGACAAACCCCGCGCCGGCGCGACACGACCCGCGACCGGGTTGTCCAAGTCTTCCATGATGACGATCGGGTTTCGAATCGTCTAGCCGGGCTCGTAACCGTTCACACCCCGGCCATACCATATTCAGCTAGTGAACAGTCAAGGTCGGTTTTTTGCGAGAAAATCG
>JAYUFP010000421.1:0-5597 GCA_043738665.1 Isosphaeraceae bacterium | reverse complement strand
CCAGGTCGACGACCGAACCGCCCAGATCGTTGGGATGCTCGACCAACGAATCCAGATGATCGCGTATCAGAAGAAGGCCGAAGCCGCCAAGGGCGAAGACCCGCTCTTGAAGGAAACGATCAAAGTGCCGAATGCTCCCGCCAAGTAAGGGCTGAGACAACAGCCGCTTGAGAGTGAACAAGGCGACATGCTTTCCGGTTCCGGAAGGCATGTCGCCTTTGCTTTTATCCGCGGTCGAATCCGGTTGGAATTGTTCAGTGCCCGAAACCGTTCGCGACCGGCTTGTAAGCGGGTTGCCCGCTCAACGTGTCGGGGAGCGAGGCCAAGGTTCGCAACTGGTTGATCGGGAAGTAACCCGAAACCGTGCCGTAGGTTGCGCTCTTGTTCGTGATGTCCATCCCGAGGTTCGTGAGTTCCGTCGCGAACGTGTTGACGTTGGCCTTGGTCTGAACATCGAGGGCGACCTTGTCCCCTTTGAACATCATCGAAGGGAACTTGGCTGCGATTGTTGAAGAACCGCTCGGGTCGGTCACAAACGACTGATAGAGATTGATCAGATCGTTGCCGAGTTTCGCCATCGGCGAGTTTCGGTTACCCGAAGTCTGAGGCGCAAGGATCGGCCCTGCCGAAACTGGCGGCGGCGCGACGACCGCGGGCGGAGGGGCGGGCGGCTTCAGATGAAAGAAATGGACGAATTTGGCGTGGGCGAGCGATGCATGGCTCAAGACTTCTCGGGTTTCGAGACGGTCGAACCCCGAGGCGTGGAACGCGGTCCGTACACGGGCGGTCTTCGGCTTCATCTTGGCGGGCTCCTGTGCGCTGGGTTCCCGAGCGTCGTCGCGAAGATTGTCGCATCGGGGCTCCCTTGTTGCAAACCTCAGGTCAACGGTTTGTCAGGGCCGTTTCATCCGCGACGCGAATTTCAGGGAATGATTCCTGACCGACCGCGTACGGCCGAAGAATCGGAATTCGGGGCGGGCACCGCCTGCCGACGCGATTCTCCTATTTAATCGTCACATTCTGGGTGGCCGTCCCGCCTAAGTTGGCCAGGATTGGACCACTTGCCGAAAAATCGGTGACCACGACGGTGCCCGGATCGTCCCCTACCGCGGCGGCGGGAACTGGCGTGCTCAAGTTTTGATATCGGACGGTTGTGATACCTCCGACGACCGTTCGCGAGAATTGGGTCAGTGTCGTCGGCCCGGTAAAAAGGGCGGTTGTTGTGTTTGTAATCTTGACAGTGGCGCCAACGACGGCGATGGAGTTGGAAGCGTCGTACGAGACTTTGACATCGACAGGTGTGACGCTACTTCTGGGGATATTGGCGCCGGCGACCGGTTTGATCCAAGTGGTCGTGTGTTGTTGGGCGAAGGTCGGAGTGGCAAGAAAGGACGTAAAGCCCAGCGCACCGAAGAGTAAGGATAGCGTCTTCCGCGTGGTCATGAAATTGCCCTCGGGTTGGGGGACGAGTCGATGTTGAATCGGACGATCGCGTCGGCATCAAACGTCGGGACTTTACTGAAAGTCGAGACGTCGATTACGGTGGTTAAGTTTAGTAGGATTCGCCGGACACGACTTCCTTGCCGTTCCGCGTCGCGAGGGCTCGCCAGACGGCCGGGCTGACCGAGTCGCGGACGAACCGGACGTGCCCGTCCGCGAAGAGGGAGTTGACCCCCCCCCGGTGGTTGCTCCCCGCCGTCACCGCCTCGAACAAGACCCCCTCGCAACTCGGCTCGTTAGGCCTCATATTATGATTATATAAAGAAAATCTCGGATTTCCGTCCAGGTAGGGGCAGAATTTCCCCGGCCAGGCGAGGGCGTTGCTGGAAGCGTCGATGTTGCGACACGCGGCGACGGCCCCGTCGAAATCGGACGCGATCGACAGGCCGAAAGAGGCTCGCGACCTTCCCCGGTCCTGGTAGATCGACATAAGCCACTCAGAGACGGCCATCGTCTGACTCATCCCGTCCGTGAAATTCTGCGGCCGTAGGATGCGGCGCCGGGGTTCAACCCCGCCTCCCATGAAACTGCCGTCAGACTCGCTCGATGGGGAGCGGACGACGCCTATGTTCCCGGGATAATTGGTCCAACCCAGGTCGAAGGGTATGCCGGAATCCGACGGGCAAAGGAGTACCGAGACTTTGATTTCCGCGGTCGTCCAGTTCTCCGCGTCGGTCGAGGTGAAGCCGAAATTGAGTGCGTTGTAGACGGCCCTCGCTTCGACGTGGGGCAGGAGCATCGCGTGGAGTGAAAAATTCTTCAGGCCGTTCGATCCGGGGGGCAGGCAGCCGCGTTCGCTGATGTAGGCGTTCAACGCGACGCCGAGTTGTCGAAGGTTCGCGGAGCACTGCATCCTCCGCGCCGCCTCCCTGGCCGCCTGGACCGCCGGTATCGTCAGCGCCGCGAGGATGCCGATGATCGCGACGACGACCAGTAATTCGATGAGCGTGAAGCCGCGGCGGATACACGACGGAATCGTGCCTTGAGAGCTCATAACGAATTCCCTCGGGGAGGAATTTCCGTCCGAACCCCGCGTCGAACCCAGGGGGTTTCTGGGGATTGTGATTCGTAAAAGACCCTAAGCATTTCGGAGATCAATTTCAAGGAGTCTTTGCAATTCTTTTTCTGAACCGTCGTGCGGGCGCGGTCCGCCGCCTCCGCGGGCGCTTGACGACGATTTGGGACCGCGTAGACTTGAGATCCTGGAAACGGCCCGATTCCCCCTCTCTCCGCAAGTGAGACGAGCCCGCGATGAATGTTCCCGCGATGCCCTTGATGATCGGAGTTCTGGCCATTCTGGCCGTCGCCTATCGGTACTACAGCGCATTCCTCGCCGCCAAGGTCGCCGTACTCGACCCATCAAGGATCACTCCGGCGCATGCCAAATATGACGGTCAGAATTTCCAGCCCACGAACCGTTGGGTTCTTTTCGGCCACCATTTCGCCGCGATCTCCGGGGCGGGGCCGCTGATTGGACCTGTCCTCGCCATCCAGTTCGGATATCTGCCGGGATTGATCTGGCTAGTGGTCGGGGTTTGCCTCGCGGGGGCCGTTCAGGACTTCCTGGTGCTCGCGGCCTCGGTCCGCCGCGGCGGGCAGAGCCTCGCGGCGATCGCCAGGGCCGAAGCCGGGAAGGCGGCGGGCGTCGCCACCGCCGTCGCCATTCTTTATATCATCATTATCGCACTCGCGGGGCTCGGCATCGTCGTCGTCAAGGCGCTCGGCGGCGAGGAGGTGAAGATGAAGGCGGGGACCGCCTTCGTTTACCCCGAAAACTCATCGATCATGAAACAAACGAGTGCCGACGGATCGATGGTCTACCAGGTCCCCCCCGAGACGACCTACCACTTCGGCGTCGAGCCCGGTCAGTCGATGGTTTTCCACGAGTCGTTTCCGCTCGCGGTTCCAAAAGGGGACGGACTCCTATCGGAAGTGAAAATCAAGACGGGCGCGACCGGCGTCGATCATTCGCTCACGGCCCTTGACCTCAAGGGGAGGGGGCTGTTCCTCCCCGAGAACGCTCGAAGGCTCGTCCCGGGAAGCTCCTGGGGCACGTTCACCATCGCCTGCACGATCCCGATCGCGCTGTTCGTCGGTTGGTATATGTACAAGTTTCGTAAGGGGAAAGTGGTCGAAGCATCCGCCGTGGGGGCGATCGCCGTGCTGGCCGTGACCGTGGCCGGTTCGTTGATCCCGGGGTCGTCTCTGGAACCCTACTTTTCCCTGTCCCGCAACCAGACCATCGGCGCGATCGCCGCGTACGGTTTCGTCGCGTCGATCCTCCCGGTCTGGCTGCTGCTCTGCCCGCGCGACTACCTTTCGAGCTTCCTCAAGATCGGCACGATCGCGCTCTTGGTTCTCGGAGTCATCCTCGCGAACCCGACGCTCAAGGCCCCGGCGATCAATCATCACTTCGCGAACGGGGGCGGCCCTTATTTCGACGGGCCAATCTTTCCTTATGTCTTTATATGCATCATGTGTGGCGCGATCTCGGGGTTCCACGCCCTCGTTTCCTCGGGGACGACGCCGAAGATGGTCGACAAGGAAACCGACATCCGGATGATCGGCTACGGCGCGATGCTGATCGAGGGGCTCGTCGGCGTGGTCGCCTTGATCGCGGCGGCGGCGCTCCCGAATTCGATGTATTACGACATCAACATCGACCTCGCGAAACGCCCGAGTTTCACGAAGCAACTCCAGGCCATGGAGCACGACCTCGACGGCGGCCACGACGCCGGGGCGGGCGAGCTCGTCGTGATGGAAAAGAACGTGCAGGAGTCGCTCCACGGCAGGACCGGCGGGGCAGTGACATTGGCGGTCGGCATGGCGAGGATCTTCTCCCAGGCGGTTCCCGGCAAGGACTGGCTCATTAAGTACTGGTATCACTTCGCGATTATGTTCGAGGCGTTATTCATCCTCACCACGATTGACACGGGAACCCGGATCGGCCGGTTCATGGTGCAGGAGTTTCTCGGCAAGCTGTGGAAACCGCTCGGAGATCTCGACCGACTCCCCTCGGCGATCCTGGCGACGGGCCTGGTGGTCGCCGGCTGGGCGTATTTCATCTGGTCAGGCTCCATCGAGACGATCTGGCCGATGTTCGGGATGGCGAACCAACTTCTCGCGGTGATCGCACTCGCGGTCGTGACCACCGTCCTATTCAACGAAGGCCGATCCAAGTACGCCGCGCTCACGATCACACCGATGCTCTTCGTGGCGACGACCACCGCGACGACCGGCTACCACGAGATCACCGGCAAGTTTTGGAAGATGACTCAAACCGAAGGAGAGGTCATCCGGGGTTGGTCGAACATCGGACTCACGGGGATGTTGCTGGTCTGTGCGGTGGTGATCCTCGGCTCGGCCTTAGCCCGTTGGTACGCCCCGAAGAAGACAACCTCGCTCGATATCGTCTGAGTGGTTCACCGGCTTCTTCGCGATGCATCTCGGTCAGATCTCATCGGCGCATCGCCAAGCAATTTTGCCCAGAATAAGATTGGGCTCTTCCGGTGATCCGGGCGGCTGGGTGATCTGAACCGAAAATGATCGATTACCGATGTCCAATGGCCGACAAAACCAGCTAAATCGTCCATCGTCCATTGGCCATTACGGCGGTCCACCGCCTGGAACACCGGAAGAGCCTCAGATTTTTGGCGAAAAAGAAGGAACAATTCGGCGGAGTCGCTCGTCAAAGTCATCAACACGGCCCGCGACCTGTCGTTCACGTCATCCGCACCGGACCTCCGTCCAGGAGGTTTCGTACGTTTCACGCGAACGACGGGGAGCGGGCCGAACTTTTTCCGATCACTCGTGTCGGTCAACTCAACGCCAGACGCTGAGTGTGTTTACGACTTTCCGAGCGTGACCGGGACGTCGAGCCGCTTTCCGTCCCGGACCACGTTCACCGTGATGACGTCGCCGGGTGCGTGGGCCTCGACCTCGGTCAGAAGTTCATCGACATTTCGGACCTTCCTGCCGTCGATGGCGGTGATCAAGTCGGCGGAATCGGGATCGAGGCGGCGGTAACTGCTGTTTCCGTACCGAATCACCTTGACCTGTATGGCCTGGATCCCCGCGACTTCGGCGGGCCCCCCCTC
>JAYUFP010000420.1:0-1743 GCA_043738665.1 Isosphaeraceae bacterium | reverse complement strand
CCGGCTCGCCTCGAATCGATTCCTTGTAGTGTTAGGGGTAACGACGGAAAAAGGCCGACGGTATCCCTCTTCCATCGTATCGGCACAGGACACCGGCGCACTGGAGGCATCTCAGGCAGAAACGGTACATTCGGCACATCGGGAAAGGACGACGTGATCGATCACTTGTCCTTACCCGCAGGTGCAGGTTGTCGCCACTGGTAGACGGCCAAAGCTTCCAATTCGCGGATGTACAGGAGATCACCGACGACGGCCAGATGTGCCCAGCTCTCCGTCTCGCTGATGCGATGCTTGTCGATCAACTCGAAGCGAGTGGGATTGGCCGCGAGGAGGTAGAGGGTGCCGTCCTGGTCCAGGGCGAGGATCCGGTTGCCGTTGACGACCATACTCCAGTATTTCCCGAACGGCTTCGTCGTCAGCCATGCCTGCTTGCCGGTGCGACTATCCAGGCATGCGACGCGCTGGTTTTCCAGGTGGAGGTAGACGTGTTTCCCGACCAGAACCGGGGAGGACATGTAGCCGTTGAGCTTGTTCTCCCAACCGACCTTGGCGGTCTGCTTGTTCTCGCGGGCGGTGACATCGAAGCGCAACGACTTGCTGCCATAAAGGCTCGTGAACACGCCATCGCCGTCCAACAAGAGCGGGGTCAGCGTGGAAGTGTTGCGGTAGGCGGGAACGTCGTGTCTCCATTGCACCGCACCCGTGGAAAGATCGAGGCCCGCGAGAACCTTGCGTTGGAGCACGATCAGTTGTCGCTTCCCCGCCACGGTGCCGATGATCGGGGAAGCCGTCGCCGCCCCGAACTCGCGAGGGTTGTCCAGCGCGGCCCGCCAGCGCACTTTGCCGGTCTTCTTATCGAGGCAGAAAACCCCCGCCAGCGCCTGGGTGTAGACCGCGTCCCCGTCCACCAGCGGCGAGGAGGCCTGTCCGAAGACCGGCTGGGGGGTCTTGTAGAGCGTCGGGAAATCGGCGCGCCAGGATTCCTTGCCCGTGGCCGCGTCGAGGCACACCAGCACATCGCGCATGCCGTTGACGAAGACGGAAGTGCCGTCATACGCCGGGGTCGAGCGAATCCACTCCCCGTTGGCCTTCGCATAGGCGGGTACGCTCAACTCGCCCTTCCAACTCGTCTTCCAGAGTTCTTTTCCGGTCTTCCGATCGAGCGCCTTGACGACCTCTTCCTTGCCGCCGACGGTTTCCGTGACGAACACCCGGTCCGCGCCCACGACAGGGCCGGAGTAGCTCGGCCCCAGGTCCACGCGCCACAGCAGCTTCAGGGATTCCTTGTTCAGCTTGTCCGGCCAGGCGGGGGCTTTCCCGACATGGCCGTCGCGTGTCGGTCCGCGCCACTGGGACCAGGTCGGGCCGACCTCGTTCTCGCCCGTTGCGGTGCCGAGGAGAACCACGGTCAGCAGGAAGCCGGCTACGAATCGACGAAGGGACATGATGGGTCTCGCCGGATCGGGGGGTGTAGAAGGGGGACATTCACGACGCATTCCGACTCGTGCAGCTTATCAGTTCGGAGGAACGGAACAAGCGATAAAGAGTAAACCAACCCCAATCGCTCGACACGTCAAAACCGTGCCCTTTCCCTCCGCGTGCGAACCTGCTATGCTGGGGGCTGTTCCACGCCCGCGTTCGCCAGGCCCGAGGAGGCACCGCGTTCTTCCATGACCGATCCCAAGTTGATTCGCAACTTTTCGATCATCGCCCACATCGATCACGGCAAGAGTACGCTCTGCG
>JAYUFP010000419.1:0-5609 GCA_043738665.1 Isosphaeraceae bacterium | reverse complement strand
CAACGAGCCCGCGGAAGCGTCTGAACACGACGTCTGAGCGTCGATATCAGGGGTTACTGATGGATTTTCGGGCCTTCTTAAAGGGGTCGAGGTGGAAGATGCGCCTCGAGCGTTTGAAAGCGGGAGTAAGGAACCGCGAAAAAATAACTTGAGCAAATTCACGTCTGTTGCTGGGTGCCACATGGTTCGGTACTCCGAACCCGTGCGTGACGGCCAAGGCTGGCGGGGCACGGGGCGAGTACGACCCGTGGCACCCTTTCCCCTCGAAGACAGCCGCTAACGATCACGGTTTTTGCTCAACTTATTGCTTCGCTGCGCCTTAAGTGCAGACAACTGTAGGCTGGGTCTTGACCCAGCTTTCCCGAAACAAGGGATGCCGCTGACTTTTCCAATGCGCCGGGTCAAGTCAAGACCCAGCCTACCTTTTCGAATCCTTGATTCGGGAAGTTCTTGAGGTTCCGGTGCTCAATCGACGTAAACGAACTCATTCGCGTTCAGGATCGCCAGGCAAAGTCGTTCGAGCGAAGGATCTTGGTCCAGAAACGCGGCGGCCATCCGGCGCTCGTCGGGGTCGGGTAAGCGGCCGTAGCAGAGGCGGAAGATCGCCTGAACTCGGGCGTCTCCGTCTTCGCCGGCTTCGTGCTCGACCCGCCTGGCGGCCGCGCGGGCCGCGTCGTGGGCGAGCTTGCCGTTCAGAAGCGTAAGCGCCTGCGGGGCGATCGTTGTGGTTCCTCGCTGAGGACAACTCGCGTTCGTATCGGGACGGTCGAAGGCTTCGAAGAACGGGTAGCGGAGGTTCCGCCTGACGAACACGTAAAGGCTGCGTCGCGCACGTTCCTCGACCGTCAGAGACACCGGCCAGACCGCCCCTTTGCTGCTCAGTTTCATCAGTTCCTCGGGCAATTCCGGCAAGATCGCGGGGCCTCCCATCGTCGCCGAAAGCTCGCCGGAAACGGCGAGAAGGGCGTCGCGGATGGCCTCGCCGTCGAGCCTTCGGCGACGGAAACGGCCGAGGAGCTCGTTTTCCGGATCGGCTACAACAGTCGCTTCCGGCGCCTTTGTGGATTGTCGATAAGTCGCGCTCGTGACCATGAGCCAGTGAAGATTTTTGAGGCTCCAACCTTGAGCCACCAACTCCGTCGCGAGCCAGTCGAGCAGTTCCGGGTGCGAGGGTTCCGCCCCCATCGTGCCGAAGTCGCTCGGCGTGGCCACGATCCCGCGGCCGAAATGATGCTGCCACAGACGGTTGACGATGACGCGGGCCGTCAACGGGTTTTGCGGGGTCGTGAACCAATCGGCGAGGGCGGTCCGCCTCCCGGTCGAACGCGAAAGTCGCCGGATTTTCGCCGGTCCCGCGACGGTTCGCAAAACTTTGGGGGGTTCCGGACTGACTTCAGAACCCTTCGACCCGAATTCGCCGCGACGGAGGATGTAGGTCGGAGGCGAGTCGGTGCCTCCTTCATCGATACCCCGGACCTGTGGAGGCTTCGGTCCCTCTTCGTTTTGAAGCCGAGCGACTTGTTTAATCACGTCGAGACGAATCACCCTCACCCACGGATCGAGGGTCGCTTTCCAGAAGCTCTCGGGGAGTCTTCGATCACGGGAATAGGAGTCGAAGATCAATCGATGGTCGCGTGAGGAACGGTTGTTTTCCTTGCCGAGAGCGAGAATCGTTTCTTCGTCGGCCCCGGGCGGATTCCCACGAAGAACGGCCTGGCGGGCAGGGCTTTCGATCGCCACGACCAGGGCGCGGAGAGAATCAAGGCGGGCTTCGCTCGCTTCCCTTCGGGCTTCATACTCTCGGCGCTCGCGGGAACCATTCAGCGGCAGGTCGTCGCGAAACCGCGCGGGAGTGAAGAAGGCCTGGAGGCTGTAAAAGTCGTCGATCTTGATCGGGTCGAACTTGTGGTCGTGGCAACGCGCGCAACCGATCGTCAGGCCGAGGAAAACGAGGCCCGTGGTCTCGGTGATGTCGTTGAGAGCGTTCTGTCGACGCAGTCCCTGGTCGTTCAGGTCAACCATGTCGGGATAACAGCGGTTGAAGCCGGTCGCGATCGTGGCCGCGGGATCATCAGGGTCCGTCTCGTCTCCCGCGATCTGGAGGCGGACGAACCGGTCGTAGGGGAGGTCGGCATTCAGAGCCGACACGACCCAGTCGCGATACCGCCAGGCATCGGGCCGGGTCTGGTCGAACTCGAACCCATCCGTGTCGGCATAACGCGCGAGGTCCAGCCAGTGCTGAGCCCAGCGCTCGCCGTAACGGGGACTCGCAAGGAGTCGCTTGACGACCCGCTCGTAGGCATCAGGGCGCGTGTCGTTCAGGAACGCGTCGATCTCGCCTGGAGTTGGGGGAAGGCCCGTCAAGTCAAAGGTGACCCGCCGCAAAAGTGTCGCGCGGTCGGTCTCCACCGAGGGTTCAAGTCCGTTCTCTTCAAGCGTCGCCAGGATGAACCCATCGATCGGATTCCGGACCCGGGAGCGTTTCTTGACGGCAGGTGCATTCGGACGTTTCGGCCCTACGAAGGCCCAGTGCGAAGCCTTCGCCTTCAACGGCTCAGCACCCTGTGCGATGTAACCAAAAAACGCCAGGCAGCCCGTGATCAAGAAGAATCGTCGCATGGTGATCTCAGCTCAGGATCGATTTCACGACGGTTCCGGAGGTCTCGGTGAGTCGGTCGTCGCGGCCGTTATTCGGGTAGGTCAGTCGGGTGTGGTCGATACCGAGCAGGTGGAGAATCGTCGCGTGGAGGTCGTGGACGTGGACGCGGTCGACCTCGGCGCGAAGGCCGACGGAGTCCGTCGCGCCATGGACCGTTCCCCCTTTGACACCCGCGCCGGCCATCCAGACGCAGAAGCCGTGTGGGTTGTGGTCGCGGCCGCGCCCCTGCTCCGACATCGGCATCCGGCCGAACTCGCCCCCCCAGATCACGAGCGTGGTTTCGAGCAGGCCGCGCGCTTTCAGGTCGGCCAGTAACGCCGCCACCGGCTTGTCGGTCTTGAGCGCCATCCGGGTATGGTTCTTCTCGACGTCGTCGTGGGCGTCCCAGCCGTTCACGTCTCCCGAGTAGAGCTGGATGAAGCGGACTCCGCGCTCAACGAGTCGACGTGCAAGCAGGCAACGGGTGCCGAACTCGGCGGTGTCAGGGTCGTCGATGCCGTAAAGTTTTCGGGTCGTCGCCGATTCCCCGGCGAGGTCCACCGCTCCGGGCGCCGCGCTCTGCATCCGGTAAGCAAGCTCATAGGCGTTGATGCGGGCCGAAAGCTCGTGGTCGTCACCACGGGCGTCGCGATGGTGGGCGTTGAGCCGTCCGACGAGGTCGAGAACCCCGCGCTGGCGGTCGGCGGTCATACCGTCTGCCGACTTGAGGTCGAGGATCGGGCTGGAGCCCCCTCGCATCACGGTCCCTTGATAACTTGCCGGGAGGTAGCCTGACCCGTAGGCCGGCGGACCCCCTTTGATACCGCCCGCGGGGTCAGGGAGGACCACGAACGCGGGGAGGTCCTGATTCTCGGTTCCCAGGCCGTAGCCGACCCAGCTTCCCAGGCTCGGCTTGCCCATCAGGATCGAGCCCGTGTTCATCTGGTAGACGGCTTGCGGGTGGTTGACGCTATCGGCCCAGCACGAGCGGATCACGGCAAGGTCGTCGGCGCGGGCGGATGTGTGAGGGAAGAGGTCGGAGACTTCCAGTCCGCTCTCGCCACATTTTCGGAAGGTTCGCTTCGTGCCCAGGAGCGGGTTCGCGGCCACCTTGCGGCGGGTGGCCACGGGGCCGAAACTCGGCGGAAGCGGCTGTCCGTGGAGGCGCTGAAGCTCCGGTTTGGGGTCGAACGTTTCGAGGTGGCTGGGGCCGCCGTGCATGAAAAGATAGATCACCCGTTGGGCTTTGGCGGGGAAATGCGAGGACCGCGGGGCGAGCGGGCTTTCAAGGCGGCCGTCGCCGCCGTTGGCGCTCGCCTCCTGCTCCAGCATCCAAGCGAGGGCCAGTGCGCCGAACCCGCCGCCGGCCTGGCGGAGAAAATCGCGACGGTTTTGTGGATCGGGTTCCATGGCGGCCTCGGCGGGGAGTGGCCGGGATTGGGGGCGAGGATGTCACCCGGTACACTCTTAAATTATCCGTAAACCGTAAAAGTTGCACGCGGAAATACCGTTTCCGAAGGACGTTGAACCGAAATGTCGGCACGATCGGGTTGCTGGATCCTGGGTGTGTTCGTCGCAATCTTGTTGGCGTCGTTCGTGGACGAAGCGACGTTTCCCGCGGTGAGAGTCGTCGTCGCGGCCGTCGTCATGGTCGCGATGGGGCTGGCGGGAGAATGCTTCGCCGTCTGGAAATCGCGACAAAACACGAAGGAGTCGATCGACGACCGGGAGGCTGACGGTTGCGTCGAAGTCGCGACGGTCATCGGAATTCAGCACGAGCCCAACCGTAATGACGAACGCTTCGGGGCGTTCCTGGGGATTGGGGGAGACGTCCAACTCGTCCGCGACGACCCTCGGTCGTTCCACCCCCGCCGTTCTCCATCGCTATTGGGCAAGATCGTGATTGTCTCTCTCTTCCTGGGCCGAGACGGCCGTGCTTGGTCCGAGCGCGAACTGGCGGACGCTCATGCGGAACTCATCCGTGCCGGTGAGTGGATCGAACGTGAAGCGCGACGTTACCGGGCTCGTGTGAACGTCGAACTCGCCGATACGTATTTCGTTCATGACGACGAGACACCCGAAGAAGTCGCCATTGGGTTTCAAGGCGTGGGCGATGACGTCGGGCCATTCGAGCAAGCCGCGGGAATCAAAGCTCTGGCACGAGCCAGTCGCGCGGCGGTGGCACTCGGGTTTCAGGACGCTTACGACCTCCTGGGGAACATCGGGGCACGTCTCCGCACCGATGAAACCGTCTGGCTGCTTCATCTCCGACAGGCAGGGAGGTCATTTGCGCTCGCACGCGAGGATTCCGGGTGGGACGGGATCAGCCTGGCGGTGTGCTATCCGAAGGAAGCGTCGTTCCCGGAACGGCTGATCGGCCCTGCTCACGTCGACCCCGTGACCGTCGTTCACGAACTGCTTCACCTGTTCGGCGCGACCGACAAGTACGGCCGGTCACTGCGCTCGTTCGCTCCGGACACGGTCACCGGTCGTGAAGTCATGCGGCTCGACGAGACGCGATTGAGTCGTCTGCGAGTCGACCCCTCGACGGCCGCGGAGTTGGGTTGGCCTCGGCGCGGGCCTTTGAAGGTTTCATGACGCTTCAAAACAAAAAGGCCGACGCGCCCGGTTGGGAACGCGTCGGCCGTTTGATTTCATGACCCTGGCGAGTGTGAGTCAGTTCGACTCGACTTCGGGACGGGGCCGAGAGAGCTGGTTAACAATGAGCGCTGCGTCCATGGCGCGTCGTAAGTCGGAGTATTTGGCCAGGGGAGCCGAACACGTCTCGTCGGAATAAACCCCGACGACGGTATATAGGCCATGCAGCTCACCGGTTTCAGCCCTGGAAAACAGGCCGGAACGGATCAGTGATGCCGCGTTTTGCTGCCACAGTTGGGTGTCAGCCAATTTCGTCAGCATGGCGAGCCCCTCTGAGCTGAATGAGGAGGACCTGTCCCTGGCCGTCCGCAGC
>JAYUFP010000418.1:0-16271 GCA_043738665.1 Isosphaeraceae bacterium | reverse complement strand
GGGTCACTGGTTCGAGTCCAGTAGCGCCCATTGATAAAAGAAGGAGAGGGCCGATCGCTCGGCCCTCTCCTTTCTTTTTTGGAGTTACAGAGTTCCGTCATCGTTATCACTTGCCCACGCCGCCACGATCTCTTTGTGCTTCGCCACGGCGTCCTGGTTGCGAAATTCCATTTCGCGGATCGCGGCCTCGGGGTCAGTACGATGCCGAAGCAGATGCTCCTGGATGGCGGCCATGCAGACCTGCCCGGTCGGGATTGAATCGCCGAACTCCCGGGCCAGGCTCTCGATCCGGGGGTCGGGCTCGCCGCCGGTGTAGAACCACAAGTAAAGGCGACGGGCCTGGTCGTGCGTGGTGTTGCCGAGGCGGAAGCTCCGGTCGACGCGTCCCGGCCTGACCAGCGCGGGGTCGAGCCGTTCGGGGTGGTTGGTCGTCATGAAGAGGATTCGACCCTCGCGCGAGCTCACGCCGTCAAGCGCATTGAGCAATCCGCTCAAGGTCACGCCGGTTTCCTCGGCCGATTCGCGCTTCGTTCGGAACGCACAGTCGATGTCCTCGATCAGGAGGACGGTTCCCTGGGGGAGACTATCGACGAGCTCCCGAAGGCTGTCGTCGGTCATGATCTTGTTGTTGAGGCTGAGGACGGCCACCGAGAGCCCGACCTCGCCCGCGGCGGCGGCCACCAGGGTCGTTTTTCCGTTGCCGGGAGGCCCGTGGAGGAGATACCCGCGACGGTGGGGAACGCCCCGCGCCGTGTACCATTCCCCCGTGTCGAGGAAACTCCGCATATCCTTGAGAAGGTCGTCGAGCATGTCGTCCGCGAGCACAATCGAGGCGAGCGGCCGTCTCGGACGCCACGAACTCACGGTCCAGGAGCCGTGCCGAGTCGTCGTGAGGATGTTCACTCCGGGAACCTTGGGCATCGCCGCGCGATGGGTTTCTCTGAGCAGTTCGTCGATGAGTTCGCGGTTCCCTCGCAAGATCTGCAACGTCAATGTTTCCTGGAACGCCAGCGCGCCGCCGTTTTCGAGATCCCGCCGGGCGCGCTGGAGGACGATCAGGTGGCCTTTATATGTG
This sequence comes from Isosphaeraceae bacterium, assembly GCA_043738665.1. Lineage (GTDB taxonomy): Bacteria > Planctomycetota > Planctomycetia > Isosphaerales > Isosphaeraceae > JAYUFP01. Next base: position 15,196 of record JAYUFP010000418.1, on the reverse strand, counting down.
ATGACGTGCGTCCCCGGCGCGGGAGAGAGCACGAAGCGTGCCTTGGAAAGCTTGCCCGAACCGAAGCCGTACGAAGGGTCGGCATCGATGCTTGGGTCGGGGTCGTCGCTGACCCAGGTCGTGGTCAAGCTGAGGTTCCTTGCGCGACGCGCCGAGCGCTGTTCGGCGAGCCAGGCTTGGACCCAGCGAAAAGCCGGGTCGCGGTCGGGGATCTCCACCGAGATGGTGAACCGTCTCACGAGGAACGACCAGATCGCGCCGGGAAGCTTCCTCAAGAGCGCCATCGCGGCGCCGATCACCATCAGCATCAGGCCGCCGGAAAGAAACGGGTTTTGGTCCAGCAATGAGGTCATCGGCCGTATCTCAATTGATTTCCAGGTATCGGCACGGCGCGAAGTGCGCGCTTCCGGATCAAGGACCCGACGATGGCCGGGGGGTCGAGATATGTCACGACCCCCCGTCCGTTGGTTCGCGCCCGAACCGGATTAATGTAGGGAAGGGAGTCAAGACTCCGCCGCGAATCGCGGTCAAAAATCGTAAGGCAGCCTGTGTTCCCCTGACAAATGACCGATATGGGAACGCCGGGGACCCCGATGGCGTCAAAATCGGGAGAATCTTGTAGAATCGCGATTCCTAATCAATTAGAGTGAGACTGCCCTTCGACGGTCCGTCTGCGCGACGGCGCCGCAACATCGCCATCCGCTTGACCGGCGTTCGGCTACCCTTGGAGCGATGGAATGACGCAAACGGTGACCCCCCCCAAGGAAGAAACACTCGCCGAGAACGACGTCGAAGCCATCGACAAGTTACGCGCGATTTACGCCCGTCTCCGTTCCGAACTCGCGAAGGCCATCGTCGGACAGAACGACGTCATCGAACGCCTCTCGATCTGCCTTTTTGCGCGCGGCCACGCCCTTTTGATGGGCGTCCCCGGCCTCGCCAAGACGCTGCTGGTGAGCAAGGTGGCCGAGACGATGTCGCTGAAATTCAGCCGCATCCAGTTCACGCCCGACCTCATGCCGATGGACATCACCGGCACGGATATTCTCCAGGACAACGCCGAAGGCAAGCGCGAATTCAAGTTCATCCACGGACCCGTTTTCGCCAATATGGTGCTCGCTGACGAGATCAATCGCGCCCCACCGAAAACCCAGGCCGCGATGCTCGAGGCCATGCAGGAGCAGAACGTCACGGTGGTCGGCAAAGGGTTCAAGCTCGAACCGCCGTTTCTCGTCCTCGCCACCCAGAATCCCGTCGAGCAGGAAGGGACGTACCCCCTCCCCGAAGCCCAGCTCGACCGTTTCATGTTCCTGATCGAGCTCGATTACCCCTCGGAAGCCGAGGAAATCCTGATCGCCAAGACCACCACCGGAGACTCGCTTCCGAAGCTGGATCACTTGCTCACCCCTGAAGACGTGATCCACTTTCAGCATCTGGTTCGCCGGGTGCCGGTGCCCGACCACATCTACACCTACGCCGCGCGCCTCGTCCGGAAGACTCGGCCGAACGATCCGACCGCCCCGGGATGGCTCAAGCCTTTGGTTTCGTGGGGTGCCGGACCACGCGCCGTCCAATACTTGATTCTCGGGGCGAAGGCGCGAGCGGCCTTGCTCGGCAGCTACATGGTTCGGCTGGAAGACGTCCAGGAAGTCGCCGCCCCCGTGCTCACCCACCGCGTGATCACCACTTTCGCCGCCCAGGCCGAGGGGATCGATGCGCGAAAGATCGTCAAGCGTTTGGTTGAGGAATCGAACAATCAGCGTTAAGGATTAGGGCTTAGGTCGATAATAACTTCCGCGATTTCCGCCCGGTTGGGTGCCACCGGTAGCACCCGACCAGTGCGTTCTAAGCCTCGTTGAAGGGCACTGGTCGAGTACGACTATCGGCACCCGAAATCCGTCGCTCACTCACCCCCTAACGAAAAGCCGGAAAGCGCGACGCCCCTATGTTTCCGGACCGCAAACCTCGATCGTTCCTGGATTCGGCTGTGCTCTCGCGGCTCGCCAACGTGCCGTTGATGGCCCGCAGACCGATGCAGGGGAACGTGTCGGGCCGACACCCGAGCCCGCACCGGGGTTCGAGCGTTGAATTTTCGGAGTACCGGAAATACGTCCCGGGGGACGACCTCCGACGGCTCGACTGGCGCGCGTTCGGGCGTTCGGACAAGTACTTCGTCAAGGAGTTCGAAGCCGACACGAATCTCCGCTGCTGCCTCGTCCTGGACACAAGCGGCTCGATGGGGTTCGGGTCGACCGAGATGACCAAGATCGCCTACGCGCGGAGGATCGCCGGCGCTCTCGGTCACCTCTCGTCGCAGCAAGGGGACGCCGTGGGCTTGGCTTGCATCGCCAAAGGGCTGGTGCGGAACATCCCGCCGAAACGCAACCCCGCGCACCTGATGTCGATCTTCGACGTACTCGACGAAACGAAGCCACACGGCGAGTCGCGACTCGCCCCGGTGCTTCACGAACTCGCTGAGACGGTCCGCCAGCGGGCGCTCGTCGTGATCATCTCGGACCTGTTCGTCGAACCGGCCGAGTTGCGAAGTTGCTTCCAGCACCTGAGGTTCCGCAAGCACGACGTCGCAATCTTCCACCTGATCGACCCCAAAGAAGTCGCCTTCGACTTCCGCAGGCCGATGCGGTTCCTCGACATGGAAGGCGGCACCGCGATCTTCGCCGAGCCGAACGAGATCTTCGACCGCTATCAGAAGGCCCTTTCGACTTACTTCGAGAGCCTTCAAGAGATGCTTCTGGAGTCGGCCGTCGACTACCATCGGGTGAGCATCGACGAGGATTATGAGCAGGTCTTGCTCCGATTCCTCGTCGGGCGAATGCGGTCGCGGGGGGTGCGATGAGTTTCCTCCAGCCCGCCCTTCTGATGGCGTTGCCCCTGATCGCACTCCCGTTGATCATTCACCTGATCAACCAGCGGCGCTATCAGACCGTCCAGTGGGGTGCGATGATGTTCATCCTCGCCGCCAACCGGATGTCGCGGGGCTACGCGAGGCTCCGCCAGTGGCTGATCATGGCCATCCGGATGGCGGCCATCGGTGCACTGATCTTCGCCGTCAGCCGCCCCCTCGCCGGGGGATGGCTCGGGTTCACCGGCGGTAGCAAGGCCGACACCACTCTCGTCCTGCTCGATCGCTCACCGAGCATGCAGCAAGGGGGAGCCGGGTCGGGCGGCTCGAAACTCGAATCGGGCCGGCGGCAACTGGTCCAGACCTTGAAAACGCTTGGCTCCAACCGCTGGGTCTTGATCGCGAGCGGCACGAACACTGCCAGGGATCTTGAAAAGCCCGAGGATTTGCTGACCTCAACGGCCGCCGAAGGGGCGAGCGCGCCGTCCGACCTGCCGGCGATGCTCGAAGCGGCTCGGGACTATATCAAGGCGAACACGCCGGGCCGTACCGAGATCTGGATCTGTTCCGACGTGCGCCGCGACGACTGGAACCCCGACGACGGACGCTGGAAGGGGGTCCGCGAAGGGTTTCTCGGGTTCCCGCAAGGGGTTCGGTTCCATCTTCTGGCGTACCCGAAGAACGCGCCCGAAAACCTTTCGGTCCGGGTGACGAACGTCCGCCGGGTCAAGTCAGGTGAGAACGCCGAATTGCTCGTCTCCCTGCAACTGGCCCGCGAAGGGACCGACTCGGCCCGCGCCGTCGTGCCGATCCATTTCGAGTACGGCGGGGCACGTTCGGAACTGTCGGTCGAGATGGCCGGGACCAGGTTCGAGTTGAAGGATCATCGCCTGCCCCTCGAACGCGGACGGGAACGAGGGTGGGGAAAAGTCTCGATCCCCGCCGACGCGAACCCGGCCGACAACACATTTTATTTCGCCTTCGATCAGCCCGCGCCTCGACGCGCCATGGTCGTCGCCGAAGACACCCTGATCGGCCGGACCCTCCAGCTCGCGGCGTCGGTCGCCCCCGACCCTTCCCTGAAATGCTCGGCCGAGGTCGTTTCGTCCGAACAGCTCGCGGCCGTCGAGTGGGAGAGCGTTTCGCTCTTGCTATGGCAGGCTCCTCTGCCGGAAGGGGACGCCGCGGCGCTCGTGAAGACATTCGTCGATCGTGGCGGTCGCGTGATCTTCTTCCCGCCGCGATCGGGAGGGGGAGGGGAATTCCTGGGGACGAAGTGGACGACCTGGGAAAGCCGACCGCAAGACTCGGTGGTCGAGACCTGGCGCGGCGATCAAGATGTTCTGGCCAACACGATCAGCGGGGCTGCTTTGCCGGTAGGCGAGCTTCAGATCCGCAACACATGCGGGCTCGCGGGCGACTTCACTCCGCTGGCGAGTGTCCGGGGCGGGTCCGTTTTGCTGGCGCGGGTGACGACCAATGCGGGCGGGGCTTACTTCTGCTCGACCACTCCAGCGCCCGGTGATTCGTCGCTGGCCACGAACGGCGTTGTTTTCTACGTCCTGGTCCAGCGCGCCCAAGCGGCAGGGGCCGAGGCGCTCGAAACGACCCGGCAACTTGTCGCGGGAAACGCCGGCGGCGAAGACCCGACACGCTGGAAACGGATCGCCGGAGACGGCGAGGCGGTTTCGACCGAATACCCGCTCCACGCCGGGATTTACTCCGCAGGTGAACGCCTTCTCGCGGTGAACCGGCCCGCCGCCGAGGATCTTGCCCCGGTTCTTGCCGATGACGTCGTCGCCGGATTGTTCAAGGGGCTCGACTACTCGCGCGTCGATGATAAGGAAGGGAGTATGGGCTCCTTGATCCAGGAGATCTGGCGGATTTTCCTGATCGGCATGATGACGGCCCTGGTTGTTGAAGCGGGACTTTGCCTTCCGAAGGCGGCACGCGCCGCGGGGGTGCGGGCGTGAACGTCTCTCGGACGCTTGTCTTCCTGTGGACCCCCTGGTCGGTCGCCGCCTCGGTGGTTTTGCTCGCCGTGGCGGCTGTTCTTTGCGTCGTGGCGTGGCGGCGGAGCGGCTATCAGCGCGGACAAGGCCGGCTCGAACTGCTTCGCTTCTTCCTAGTCGGTTACGCCGCCGTCCTTCTTAACCAACCAGAATGGGTCGAGGAATACCGGCCCGAGGAAAGGCCGACCGTCGCCGTGCTCTGGGACGCTTCCACCAGCATGGACACCCGCGACGTGCTCCAGCCGGGACGAACCCCCGAAACGACTACCGCAAAGCCAATCACCCGCCGAGAAGCGATCGCCCACCTCACCGACCCGACTTCCTGGAAAGACCTCAAAGGGAAGATGGAGGTGAGCATCCAGTCGTTCTCGACTCCCGCTCCGGGACGAGGGACCGACCTGAATGAGCCGCTGGCAAGGACTCCCGAATCACTCCGGAACCTTCGCGGCATCGTCCTGGTATCGGACGGCGACTGGACGGAGGGACTTCCACCGGTTCAAGCGGCGACAAGGCTTCGCGCGATGGGAATTCCGGTTTTCGCGGTGGCCGTCGGCAGCCCGACGCGGCTACCGGACGTCGAGCTGCTCAGTCTCGACGCGCCCACGTTCGGCGTCGCGGGGAAATCGGTCCGGATTCCGTTCACGATCGAGAGTTCGCTGCCGAGGGAGCACGTCACGACCGTGACGCTCCGCACTTCCGACGGCGACGAGGTCACGAAAGAGGTCCACATCGCCCCGATGGCGCGTACCAGCGACGCCGTCGTCTGGAAGCCGAAGGCGACGGGGGACTTCACGCTGACTCTCGACGTCCCCAAGCAGCCCGACGAGACCCTGCCCGACAACAACAAGATCTCGGCGCCGATCGCCATTCGCGAAGAAAAGCTCAAGGTTCTCGTCGTGGAATCGTACCCGCGGTGGGAGTACCGTTACCTCCGGAATGCGCTCTCGCGTGACCCCGGGGTCGAAGTCTCCTGCCTGCTCTTTCATCCGGGCCTCAGCAAACCGGGGGGCGGTAACAAGGACTACATCAAAGCGTTTCCGGCGGGGCTCGATGAGCTTTCGAAGTATGACGTCGTCTTCCTGGGTGACGTCGGCCTTGATGACGGCCAGTTGACCTCGGAACAGTGCCGACTGTTGAAGGGCCTGGTCGAGCACCAGGCGAGCGGGCTCGTCTTCATGCCGGGGATTCAGGGGCGGCAGTTCTCGCTCCAGGAAACCCCCCTCGGCGAACTCAATCCCGTCGTGCTCGACCCCAATCAGCAAGGCGGATGGGGTTCGCGGACCCCCAACCATTTCGAGCTGACCGAATTCGGACGGCGGAGTTTGCTCACCAAGTTGGCCGATACCGAGGACGATAACGCCGAAGTCTGGGAAGGCCTGCCCGGATTCCAATGGTACGCCCCCGCGCTCCGCGCCAAGGCGGGTACCGACGTGCTCGCCGTCCACAAGGACGTCTCCAACGAGTTCGGCCGTCTGCCGTTGCTCGTGACGAGGACGTTCGGGGCCGGAAAAGTCCTGTTCATGGGGACCGACAGTGCCTGGCGCTGGAGAAAGGGGGTCGAGGACAAGTACCACTATCGTTTCTGGGGCCAGGTGGTGCGCTGGATGGCGTATCAGCGGAACATGGCCAAAGGCGAGACGATGCGGCTGTACTATGTTCCCGATCAGCCGAAGATGAATCAGACGCTTATGCTCCACGCGAACGTCATGGACAAGAGCGGCGAACCGCTCCGCGGCGGAAGCGTCTCGGCGCGGGTCACGGCCCCTTCAGGAAAGGCGGAAGTCGTTCGATTCAGTCCCGTCGGCGAGGAGTGGGGAGAATATACCGGTCGTTTCAGCGCGACCGAGCCGGGTAAGCATTCGGTGACTCTCGTGGCGCAGCAGACCGGTTCGACGCTCGATGCGTCGTTCTTCGTTCAAGGGGTCTCGGCGGAGCGGCTTGGCCGGCCGTCGCGACCCGAAGTCCTGGAAGAGCTCGCGCGGGTGACCCGCGGCAAGCTCGTCGAGCCCGATAAAATCGACGAGGTAGTACGGACCCTGGCCGAACTTCCCGAACCCAGCCCGTCGGTCCGCAGGGTCCAGCTCTGGAGCAACCCGGCGGCGGCTTTCGGACTGATCGCCTTGCTGAGCGTTTTCTGGATAGGCCGCAAGGCGATCGGTCTCGTATGATGGTGTGAGTTCAGGCGTGAGATTTAAGGCGTCGGTCAACCGCGGTTTCACGTGAGGTCGGTTATGAGCCTCGCCCCAACGGACGGTCGATTGGAATTGCCGGAATCCTTGCGGACCCAACTGCAAGATTTCCGCCGCCGGGTCTGGACGGTCAAGATGGCCGAGGCCGCCTGCGCGGCCGCCTTCGGCATCACGATGGCATTCCTCCTGATGTTCACGCTCGACCGGGTCTGGGACACCCCGGGCTGGCCACGGCTCGCGCTCTTCTGCGCGGCGGCGGTCGCCTGCACGGCCGTCCCCCTCGGACTTTACCGCTGGGTCTGGCGCAACCGGCGTCAAGATCAGCTCGCCCGGCTCCTCTCGCGGAAACACCCGAACGTCGGTGACGAACTCCTCGGCGCGATCGAGCTCGTTCATAACGACTTCGAACAAGCACGCTCTCGAACCTTGTGCGAAGCGGCCGTGAATCAGGTCGCCGAGACGGCGAGCCAGCGCGACTTCCGCGACGCCGTACCGAACCCGAAACACCGGATGTGGGCCTGGCTCGCGGGCGTTCCCGCCGTCGCTGCCATCGCTTTCTTCGCGATTTATCCAGCCGCGGCCTCCAACGCGTGGGCTCGGTTGATCGCCCCTTGGGCGAATACGCCGCGCTACACGTTCGCGGCCGTTGCGCCACTGCCGGATCAACTGATCGTCGCCCACGGCGAGCCGTATGTCGCCGAGGCCAAGCTCGTCAAAGGCACCGAGTGGAGCCCCAAGCAAGGACAGGCCTTCATCGACAACCAGCCCGCCATCGCCGCGCCTTTGAAAGACCAGGCTTACGCGTTCTCGCTACCGCCGTTGATCAGCCCGGCGAAGCTGGAGGTCCGGGTCGGCGACTGGCTCCAGAAGGTCAAGGTCGTGCCGACCCTTCGTCCTGAGCTGACCTCAGTCGTCGCCTCGGTGCAGTTGCCCGACTACCTCGGGCAGCCGGGTCAAAAGCCCAGAGACGTCCGCGGTGGCGCGGTCTCGCTCGTGAAGGGCTCGACGGCGACGTTTTCCGCCACGGCAAGCCGGGCTCTCGCGTCGGCGACGGTTGACGACCAGCCCCGGCCGCCTTCGGGCGCGACCGTGACGAGCCCGCAGATGGTCATCGACGGCACCCGCACCATGGTCTTCCGCTGGGAGGACGAGTTCGGGCTCGCCGGCAAGGAGCCGTTCTCGCTCTCCGTCGCGGGTCGCGATGACGAGGCCCCCAGCCTCGCCTGCGAAGGTCTGCCGCGCACCAAGGTTCTGCTCGACACCGAACTGCTCGCCTTCAAGGTCCATGCGGCCGACGACTTCGGCGTCAAGCGCGTCGGGATCCAGTGGAAAGGGGTCGAGCACCCACTCGTCGCCACCCCGGCCGCTGGCGAACGCGTTCTCGGCGCGGGCGGCAACGACAAGGAAAACCTCGATATCGACGGCACCTTCACGGCCAAGTCGCTCGGCATCGAACCGCAGCCGGTGAATGTCCGCGTCTTCGCCGAGGACTACCTCCCCGGCCGCGCTCGGGTTTATTCGCCGTCGTACCTCTTCTACGTCCTGAACCCAGAGCAGCACGCGATCTGGATCACTGCACAGCTCAGCAAGTGGCACAGGCAGTCGCTCGAAGTCCGCGACCGCGAGAAGCAGCTTTACGAAACGAACCAGCGGCTCCGGGAACTCTCCCCCGAAGACCTCGACAAGCCCGAAAACCGCCGCAAGATCGAAAACCAGGCTTCGGCCGAACGGGCCAACGGCCGCAGGCTCTCGAACCTGGTAATGTCGGGCGAGGATCTCGTCAAGCAGGCGTCGCGGAACTCGGAGATCGGCGTCGGCCACCTCGAACGCTGGGCCGAGATGCTTCAGGTGCTCAAGGACATCGCGGGGAACCGAATGCCCTCGGTGGCCGACCTTTTGAAAGGGGCCGCGCAGGCCCCGAGCGTAGCCGCGAACCCGACCGGCAACAAGGGTCCGAAGGCCGGCGAGACCCGGGCCTCGGGCGGTGGCGGGACGCCTCCCGAGATGAAGAAGAACGCGCCGCCGACCTCCGTTCCTCAGGTGGTCGATGTCGAGTCGTCGCAGAACTCGCCAAACAAACCCAAGGAAAATGGTCCGACGGCCAAGAAGAACCCGTCGTCCCCGCGGCTCACCCTGGCGCAGACCACGATCATGGGTAAAGGCGGCAAAGACGGCCCTCCGCAGCCCCCGCCGCCCGACCTCGTCGACGAGGCCGTGAAGCAGCAGGAAGACCTGCTCGCCGAGTTCGAAAAGATCTCCGACGAGCTGAATAAGGTGCTCGCCAACCTCGAAGGCAGCACCCTGGTCAAACGCCTCAAGGCGGCGTCGCGGACTCAGCTCAAGGTCGCTTCGCGGCTTGGCGACTTCGTCGGCGACGCGTTCGGCGTCGCTCAGACCCGCGTGATCGGCAAGACCGCGCAGAATCTGACCGCGATCTCCGAACAGGAGGTCAAGGGGAGCCACGACGTCTCCGTCATCATGGACGACCTCCAGTCCTACTTCGAACGCCGGCGATTCGCCAAGTTCAAGGCGGTCCTCGACGACATGCGAACGGCCGACGTGATCGGCAGCCTCAGGCAGCTTGGCGACGACGTCAAGAAAGAGCACGGCGTGTCGATCGCCCAGTGCGAGTATTGGTCGGACTCGCTCGACCGCTGGGCCGAAGACCTTGTCGACCCGGCGTGCAGCGGCCAGTGCCCCGGCGGAAAGTCGAAGAACAGCCTGCCGCCGTCGATCGTCCTCGAAGTCCTTCAGATCCTCGAAGGCGAAGTGAACCTCCGCGAAGAGACCCGCGTCGCCCAGCAGGCGAAGTCGGCGCTCGATTCGGTGGAGCACGGCAAGCAGGCGGTCAAGCTCGCCGACTCGCAGAAAGAGCTTTCGACCCGCATCAACACGGTGATCAAACGGATCCTCGAACTCCCCGAGGCCGAGGCCAACTTCGGTTACGAACTGAACTTGCTCGGACAGGTCGAAGACGTCATGAACGAGGCACGGGAAATCCTTGCCACCCCCGAGACCGGGACGACCGCGATCGCGGCGGAAACGGAAGCGATCGAGCTCTTGTTGAAGTCGAAGCGGATCAACCCCAAGGGCGGCGGTGGCGGAGGTGCGAACCCTGGCGGCGGTGGCAAAGGGACGACCACCGACTCGGCCCTGGCCCTGCTCGGCACGGGTCTTAACGACAAGGAAGTGCGTGAAGACCGAGGGATCTCGCAGTCCACCGGAGACTCCGGCCCCACGCTTCCCGAGGAGTTCCGCGCGGGCCTTGACGAGTATTTCAACCGTCTCGAACGGAGCCCGGCCGGGAATTGAGCGATGGACGATCCGTGGCGGCGGCGCGGATCTTCGCGCCGCCGGCATGTGGTCGTTCGATGCGGGTGAGAGCGGTCTTGTAGGGTCCGCCATTGCGGACCATCTTGACGTAACCCAATACGTGGTCCGCAATCGCCGACCCCACGGGACACAAGCCCGTCGTTTCCGCGTTGACGCTCAACCCGGTTCGACCGCGGAGGTGAATCCGGTGACGAAATGGCTCCCGACCGACGGCCGTAAGCCCGATGCGAAACTCCTCGACGAATTGATAAGGCCGGGGGTGAAGCAATGAACATCCACAGAGAGATTGGTCGATCGATGCGCGTTCTGGCGGTCATGACGGCTTCGGCGGGGCTCACGCTGGCGACACTCGGCTATTCGCCCGCGCCGGCGCAGGGGTTCCAGGGGGTGAAAGGCTTCGTCCCCGCCGCCGAGCCGCCCGACAAGGTCGACCGGCTCCTGAAACGCGAAGCCGACTCCAAGACGGCCGAACACGCCGCCATGTTCGCGACGATCGACGCGATCGACAAGAAAGTCACCCCTCCCGAAGTCGCCGTGAAACCGGCGAACCGGGCGATGGAAGACTTCATGAAGAAGGCGCAGCTGAAGGCCGCCCGCGCCGCTCCGCCGAAAGGCGAGGTCGTGATGATGCAAGCTTTCATGAAGGGTGCCCAGCCGAGAAACGTCGTCGCCGCGCATCAAGTCTTCGTCGCGCCCGCGGTCGTCGAAAACGGCGGAAAGATCGCCGTGCCCGCCAACGCCATCAAACTGTCACCCGCGCAGGTCGCCATCGCCGCGAAGATCGTCGTTGAGAAGGACGCGAAGGCCGACGGCGCACCGGTCTCCGTGCGTGCAAACACGATCAAATTGACGCCGGCGCAGGAGGCCGTGGCGAAGCGGAGCGTCGTGGTGCTCGAACCGCTCGTCGCGGATCGGCCGGTCGCCGCCCGCGTCAACGCGATCCGGTTGATGCCCGCGCAGCCGGCGGTCCCTGTTCAGGTGGCTCAGATGCAGCAAGCTCAGCAGGCCGCGATGGTCATGCAGTGGGCCTCTCAGATACGCCCCGTGCTCAAGACCGAATATCAATACATCCGGCTCATCTGCGACCCGCCCAAAGACAAGCGCAAGCCGATCGCCCACGCAGGCGAGGTCGCGCTCCACGACGCGGCCGTCAAGTTCGTTGACTGGCAGTTCAACCGCAACGGGGGAGTCGGAGCCGACGGCCGCAGGATCGGCCAGCCCGAACCCCACAGGGTCATCCGGGACGCCCTCGCCGCCGCCGCGAAAGCCAACCTCTCCGAGGAACTCTATCAGCAATACCGGAAGGAAATCGAAGCCCGCGACGCAGAGAGCAAGCACGAGAGCGTCCTCAGCCTGGTCACCAAGCTCGACGCCCATCTGGTTCTCTCCGCCGAGCAGCGTGAGAAGATCGCCAAGTCACTCGACGAATCCTGGGACGACGCCTGGACCTCGCAGCAGGCGTATTTCAACATCGACTATGCCTACTTCCCCATGATCCCCGACAAGGCGGTCGTCCCGTTTCTCAATGATCCTCAGAGGAAAGTCTGGACGGGCACGCAAAAAGTCAACGTCAACAACTATGGATTCAACGGCATGGCGCAGGACGGCGGACCGCTCGACGATGAGTTCCCCGACGAACCGGTGAAGGACGAGGCGAAGCCCGCGGCCGGACCCGCACCCGCCGCCCTGGCACCGGCACCCGCCGCCATCGCCGTGCCGGCTCCCGCGGTCCCGGGCGTTCGCCTGTTCACCAAGGAAGCGGTGAAAGCACAAGCTAAACCCAAAGCGGCCATTCCGGCAAAATGAACCCCGAGACGCAGGCCGCCATGAGCCCACACCTTCACGTCACTCGCCCCTTCTTGATCGCCCTCGCATTGCTGGCGTCGTCGGGAACTCTCCGCCATTGCCGCGCCCAGGACGACATCAATGAAGACGTCGTCGAGGTCGCCATCGCGGCCAACCAGCCCCAGTTCATGATCGCCGAAGAAAATTTCAATATGTGGGTCTACGGCAATTCGAGAGACGCCAAGACCGCCCGCACCCGGCTTGAAACCCAGTTCAAGCTTCAGGTTGACGAGCTCGCACGCGTCGCCAAGCTCACCGAGGCTCAGAAGAAGAAGCTGGAAGTCGCCGGGCGCGGGGACATGAAGCGGTTCTTCGACATCGTCGAAGAGAAACGCAAAGGATTCAAGGCCGTCCAGAACGACCAGAACAAGTTCAACGAGTTTTACCAGGAACTGCGCACCATCCAGACCAAGATGAACTCCGGACTCTACGGCCCCGATTCGTTTTACGCGAAGACCGTGAAGCGGACCCTCAATCCCGATCAGACCCGCTCGTTCAATCAGGTTCTGCAAGAACGCGACCGCTTCCGTTACCGCGCCCAGATCGGACAGGTCGTCGCCAACCTCGACAACTCCATCGGGTTGAAAGCCGACCAGCGCAAGCAACTGCTGAAGCTCATCACCGAGGAAACCCGTCCCCCGAAAAAGTCGAGCCAGTACGATTCTTACGTCGTCCTCTACCAGCTCTCCAAATTTCCCGACGAGCGACTGAAGCCCCTGTTCTCAAACGAGGTGCAGTGGCAGTCGTTCAAACGGCAGATGGCGAACTCGAAAAACCTGGAACGGTTCCTGGAACAGCAAGGCATCCTGCCGGACTTATTCCCCGACGACCGCAAAGCGTTTGCCGAGCCCAACGCGAAATGATTCATCAAGGCGACTCGCGTATGAAACGGATGCCGATGCTGGGATGTATTGACTTTGGAGTGCGCGCGGTTTGCCGCCGCTTCCGGTCGGTGTCCACGGCGTACTCACTCCTGCGGAGTGTGATTGCCGCATTGCTGATGCTGGGTTGGAGCGCTCAGGCATATGCTCAACTTCCCAACATTCGCACCGGCGAGGTCATCCCGCGCGACGTTCGCGAGATGTACGACCGCGGCCTCGAATATCTCGCCGCCACGCAGACCGAGAAGGGCGACTGGGCCAGTTCCGGAGGGGAAGCGGGACCGGGGACGACCGGGCTCGCCGTGATGGCGTTCCTCGCCTCCGGTGAAGACCCGAACTTCGGGCCGTACAGCAACCACGTCCGCAAGGCCCTGCGGAACATGATCGAGCAGCAAGACGCATCGACCGGGTTCTTCGGCCAGAGCATGTACCACCACGGGTTCGCCATGCTCGGCCTCGCCGAAGCCTATGGCGCCGTCGATGAGCGGAACCTCTGGCCCGACGCGCAGAAGAAAGACAAGCGCTCGATCGGCCAGGCCCTGGAACTCGCCGTGCGGGCTGCGTTGACCTCGCAGAAAAGTAACCCTCTGGGCGCCTGGAGGTATTCCCCCAACGCCACCGACGCCGACACGTCGGTCAGCGGCGCGGTCATGGTCGGCCTCCTCGCGGCGCGTAATGCCGGGATTGAAGTCCCCGACCAGGCGATCGACCGCGCCGTCGCCTATTTCAAATCGATGACCTCGACCAACGGCTTCGTCGCCTACTCGGGCGGGATGGGCGGGTTCGGCGAATCCCTCGCACGGTCGGCGATCGCGTCGCTCGTCTTCTCGGTCGCCCGTCGCAAGGATCTCCCCGAGTTCAAGTCGACCCTCGGACACCTCAAAGAGCGCCTCGACCAGCAGGCGCAGGGATATCCCGAATACGGCCGTTATTACCAGGCGCAAGCCTTGTTCCAGGGCGACCCGGCGTCCTGGGAAAAGTGGAACACGCTGACGGTCCGTACTCTGAAGCAAATCCAGCAGCCCGACGGCAGCTTCCGCGGCCAGTGGGGTCCCGCGTTCAGCACGTCGATGTCGTTGCTCGCCGTGGCGCTCAATTACCGATTTCTTCCGATCTACGAACGATAGGGCGATGGACCGATGACTTACCACCGTCCGAATGCGTTGATGATTGTGTCGCTGCTGCTGGGCGGACTGGCGACCGCCGCGGCCCCCGAGCCTTCGAAGTCCGACGCGCCCGCCGGATCGGTACTCCACCTTTCAGACGGCGGCTACCTTCCCGGCGCGTTCGTCGATTCCGACAGGCCCGGCGTCCTCCGCTGGCAGGGAACCCCTTTTACGTCGCCGTTTGATTTCGACGTGAAGTCGGTCAATGCGGTCATCGCGCCTCCTCCTCCGCAACCGACCAAGCCCGCCGGCCGTTTTCGGTTCGAACTCGCCGGAGGCGACCTCGTTTTCGGGACGCTCGTCGCGCTCGACGACAAGGAGGCGACCCTTGATGTCCCGCGGTTCGGCCGACTCGCGATCAAACGCTCGGGCCTGCTTCGAATGGACCGTTGGAGCGAGAACTCCGACCTCATCTATCTCGGCCCCAACGGCCTGACGGGTTGGACCGCCTCGAAGTCCGAGAAAGAAAGCGCCTGGCGAGACGCCTCCGGAGAACTTTCGACGGAGCAGGACGGAGCCACAATTCAGGCCAACCTCGGATTGCCCGCGCGTGCGGCGATCGATTTCGAGATCTCCTGGAAGAAGACTCCCGATTTCGTGTTCTCGCTCGGGGTGGATCCTACAGGAAAGACGGCTCAGGAGAAATCCGGCCAAGTACGGGTGAACAATCGAGTGGGAGCGAATGGCCTTGCGATAAGAAATGTCGCCGTCGCCAATCCGACACCCTCCGAAGCAAGTCCTCCCGAAGGCTTCCGACTCGAAGTCTGGGAAAACGACCTTGTCCTCACGAAGGAAGGTGACAAGGACGCCGACGTCGCCTCCGTCGGCACGGTCGACGCGAAGGGAGGGCGAATCCACATGCGAGTGTTGCTCGACCAGGAGAAAGGTACGCTGGTCGCGATCGCGC
>JAYUFP010000417.1:0-1751 GCA_043738665.1 Isosphaeraceae bacterium | reverse complement strand
TTCTTCAAGGCGCGTTCCGAAGGGCCGAAAGGCAGCCCGTGGATCGTATGAACGACCGCCGAAACCCGCTCGTCCCACGCCGCCGCCCTTCCGAGAATTCCGGCCTTGGAACTGTGCGTGTGGACGACCTCGGGCCTTAGTCCGCGGATCGATTTTCTGAGGAGACGATAGGCTTTCCAGTCGGTCGCCGGTCGGACCGCGCGGATCAGTTCGGGCATCACCTCGACTTTCAAGCCGAGCGCCTTCGCCCTACCGAAGAGGTCTCCTTCGGGACCTTCGGCGGGGCCGGTGATCAACGTGACATCATCGTGATAGGCGTGGTGCAGGCCTTCGACCGTCAGCAGGGTGTTTTCCTGAGCGCCGCCGAGGATGAGGCGGGTGATGATGTGGACGATTTTCATGCGTTCTGATCAATCGTTGTAACGGACGCGAACCAGGAATAACCCTTGAGGGGGCGCTGTGGGACCCGCCTCGCGACGGTCCTCGGCCTCGACGATCTCCGCGACCCGCGACTCCGTCCATTTGCCTTTGCCCACCTCGACGAGGGTTCCCGTGATCGTTCGGACCATGTTGTACAGGAAACCGTCGGCCTCGACCTCAATTTTGACCAGCTCGCCCTCACGATATACGATCACGTCCGTGATCGTCCGGACGCTGCTCATCCGGTTCGGCCAGTTCGTCTCGAAGCTGTGAAAGTCGTGGCGGCCCTTGAGCGACTGACCGGCCCGGTTCATCGCCTCCGCGTCGAGCTTTGGAAACACATGCCACGAGTATCGAAACTGGAAAGGGTCGGCGACTCGGCCGTTATCGATCACGTAGCGGTACATCTTCGTTTTGGCGTCTAACGTGCAGTGGAACGACTGCGGCATCTCCGCGGCCTCCTTGACGCGGACGTCGTAAGGAAGCATCGCGTTCAGAGCCTTCACGAACACCTCGGGAGGGTGGCTCGACTCGGTATAAAAATGCACGACCTGGCCGAGCGCATGGACCCCGGCGTCGGTCCGTCCGCTGGCGTTCGTCGGAGATTCAACGCCCGTCAATCGGCCGATCGCTTCCTCAAGCACCTGTTGGACCGTTCGGCGCCGCGGCTGCCGTTGCCAGCCGGAGAACTCGGTGCCGTCGTAGGTAATGAGGAGCTTGAGGTTGCGCATGGCCGGTTGGGACGGTCCCGTTTTCGGACAGCCCTTCGTGGACTTCGTCTCAGCGGGCACCTACCGGCGTCAACTTCAGCAGTTCCTCGGCGATCTGCACGGCGTTGGTCGCCGCGCCTTTGCGGAGGTTGTCGCTCACGCACCAGAAGAGCAGGGCGTTGGGCCGATTTAGGTCCTGGCGGATTCGACCGACGAAGACCTCGTCGCGATGCGCGGCGGCGGCGGGAAGGGGATAGGCGTTGTTCGCAGGGTCGTCGATCACCACCAGCCCCGGCGCCTTCGCCCAGACTTCGCGAGCGGCCTCGGGCGTGATCGGCCTTTCCGTCTCGACGAGAATCGACTCGCTGTGCGAGTAGAGCACGGGGACGCGGACGCACGTCGGGCAGACGTCGATCGAGTCGTCTCCCATGATCTTGCGGGTCTCGAGGACCATCTTCATCTCCTCCTTGGTGTAACCGCCGGGGAGGAAATCATCGATCTGAGGGATGCAGTTGAAGGCGATCGGGTGGGCGAACTTTGACGGGGCGGGGACCTCTGTCCCGTGGACATGGGCGGCGGTCTGCGAGTGAAGCTCGTGGAGCCCTTTTTGCCCGGCGCCTG
>JAYUFP010000416.1:0-5626 GCA_043738665.1 Isosphaeraceae bacterium | reverse complement strand
GAATACTCGTCCGAATCTAGTCCTCGGGGGGGTTCCGGTCGAAGACCGGTTTTCATGCGGTCGGGCGAACCAAACTGGATCATGACGATTCGTTTCGGAATACGGCGCGGGGTGAGTCGCGTCGAAAATGGGTTCGATCGGCGCGAGGGTCGGGTTGTCAAAGAGCGAGTGACGGCCTTGAAAACACTCCGCTTGGCTCGCGCCGAGATCGTTGGCGGCTCGGCGTGGACGTCGCGTTTTGTTCGCGATCATGAGACTGTCGGAGCGGAGAGATTCGGCATCGGTGATCGCAAGGACGTCCTCTCACGATACGATCGGAGAAGCGCCCTACTTCGGACTCCGAAACCCGCGATCGGGCGAGTCGTTGTCAATCCGGGGACATGAGCCAAAAATGGATTAATCAGGAATTTTCTGGCTATTCATCAATCGCGTCATTAAAGATGGTATCCAGTTAAGCTTAGTCTTATGAGATATGAGTTTGGCCACCAACGGCGAACAAGGCCTTTGGGGCGACTTTGCGATATCCTTGATATCGAATGTCATTTCATCAAGACGTCATGTGCGCCGAGAGATGACGTTGATCGCATTCTGAATGCGAGACCCGGGTGTAACGAGAGGATGCTCCGATGGTCCAATCGGGCGTGGCGCGGATTGACGATCTGCTGGCGGGCACCGGTGCGCCGCTCGCCGCGGGCGACTCCGACGCCCTCGCGGTTGGATTGGTGCAAGATCTCTTGCGAGGGCAGGGATACCGGCGGATGCCCGGCGTGCTCGACGCGAGCCGAGGGACCTTCGGCAAGGGGACCAAGAAGGCGGTCGTCGCCTTCCGCAAGGCGACGAACCTTCCCGACGGGGACGCCGTTGATCAGAACACGCTCCTCAAGCTGGTGAAAAGGCCCGCCACCGAGCCCATCGCCAGTCAGGGGTATGTCACGCTGGTTCTGGGGATCGAATTCACAAGTCTGGTGAAGTTGGTCGCGCTGGTGGCGGCGGTCGAGGGGGGTGGAAAGTTTGCCAGCCTCTGCAAGAACACCGATACGGCCGGCCTGTCGGTCGGGATCATCCAGTGGGCGCAGAAGCCGGGGGCGCTGCACGAACTTCTGGGCAAGTTCATCAACGGGACCACGATGGCGGCTGGTGCCGACAAGCAGCCCGATCTGACCAACCAGCTCTTCGGAGGCGCGGCCCCGTTCACCGGTCTCCAGACTCTCACGGGCTTGGCCAAGGGGGGGCTCAATGCCGACGGCACCGCCAAGAACGCGGCGTTCGACCTGGTCCGCGATCCCTGGGTGGGCCGGTTCAAGACCGCGAGTTTGAAGCCTGAACTCCAGGTCATCCAGGTGAACGCGGCTGCCGATCGGTTCAAGGGCTCGGTCGACAAGATCAAGGCGAACATGCCCAAAATCACGTCCGAGCGCGGGACCGCCTTCATGGTCGATCTGGCGAACCAGTTCGGCGACGGAGGCGCGAATTCGGTCTACAACGCGGTCGAGGCCGCGTCAACCACCGAGGCCGACCTGCTTGTGAAGGTTCGCGACGAATCGGCGGCTCGGCTTGAATCGATCTTCAAGGCCAAGGGCAAGTCGGAGCAGACCCGTAAGAAGATCGTCGCGGCGGGACTGGCGAGGCGTCAGTTCTTCATCGATACCCCGCTGCTCGGGGGTTGACCGATCACGCTCTGAGACTCGCGAGGGCCGGTGTCATTCTCTCCGCCGCGCCTCGGAAACGTCCCCCCAGACCCCGAAAGGGGAGCCTCAGTCATGGCCGCGTTCACGCTCACGATCCTCTCCAAGGACGGGACGACCCTTTCACTTCAAGGCGATCGCCCCGCCTCTCCCGCGAGCGCCGACTTCACCGTGGCGAGCGTCGTGGTCACGATCACCGCGCCGACGGCGGAAACCGACACGCTTTCCGTGGTGGGGACGCTCGTCATCCCGGGCTCAAACATCTCGGCGGGGGCGTCGCCGACGATCCAGCCGGCGGCGGCCCCGGTCTCGCTTGGTGCGACCTTGCGGTTCGGTGGGTCATCGACGTTCTTCGGCAAAACGTTCGACGCGACATCGGGACTTGACGCCGAACTGGTCATGTCGATCCCGGCCGTCGGGGGGTCGGGGAACATCAACGACCCGTTCCTCGCGCTGACGTGCCGGGGCCGCGTCGAGGTCGGTGCGGGGCCGATCTTCGCGGCCGTGGCGCTCGGGTTCCGGGTCGTGCTTGACGACATCCCGTCAATCCCGTCGCTGGCCGCTCCCGCGCTGGAGCTGGAATTGCCGGGCGATATTCGTTGGCCGAGGATGAGGCTCGACTGGCCCTTTCCCAAGCTTCCCGACTTCGCCCCGTCGCTACGCCTCCCTGCGTTTTCGATCGGGCTCGACAGTGTGCCCGTGCGGGTCGGCTGGAAGTCGATCGACGTCACCGCCGACAGCAACCAACTTCTCGTCCACCTTGAGCAACTGCGATTGACAGGGGTCGGCGGCGGGATCGACGGTTCCCTCGACTTGACCTTCAAGCCGGGCAAAGACCCCGATGTGGCGGTCAACATCCCCGCCCTCAATGGCGTGTCCAACGCCAAGTTTCGCACTCTCGGCCCGGGCTGCTTCGGCTTCGACTGGGACGGTAGCCCGGCCAATCCACTGCTTCAACTCGTCACCACCGAACTGAGCGACCCGACCGTCGAGACTAGGAATCGATTCCAGCTCCGGGTCCATGCTTCGGATCGGCAACTTGAGGAAATCCGGCTCGACTGGCGCGACACCGGGTTGACCGGCCGGACCATCAGCTTGCCTGGATTCGCCCTGGACCTCCCCGCGCCCCGGATGCTGAGCCTTATCGCGCGCCGTCAAAGCCAGATCGGGACGGTCGGTGACGGCGAATCCCGCCTGACTTTGGCCGCGACGTTCGACGCGGCTCAGCCAGCCACCGCACGCACGACGTTTTCGTGGCCGCTGGGAGACGAGCGGCAAAAACACGAGCTGTTCCGCGACGGTCAGGGCACGCCGAGCGACTCCCTGCTCAGCTTGATCGCGACGACGAAGAACGCCGTGAGCCTCGTTCTGTTCGACCTCCCCCTGGAGTCGGATGGCGCGCCCCCTCGGTTTGTCCAACAACTGGCGGTCCCACTGGCACCACTCGAAGAACTGGAGAACGACGCCGGTGCCGATGGCACGGTGGGGGACGAGGTCGTTCTGGCCCTGTCCGACCCGTGCCCGCCGTCAGAGCTCGCTCTGGCCAAGCTCTCGGCCGGCGACTTCGCGCTCGATCTCAAGATCAACGGCGCGTTCGTGTTTCCGTTCCTCAACGACGCCTCGTCCCACGTGCCGCAATTGATCCGAATCAAGAGCATCGTGCCCGCCGTCGCCGCCGACCTGTCGATCTCGTGCGTGCTGACCATCGAGGTCCAGATCGGCGATGGCAAGCTCCTGGATGCCCGGGCGATCCTCGCGTTCGACCCCGAGACGATGTCGTTCCGGGTCGACCACGACAAGGGGATCGTGTTCCTGTTCCCGGACGCGAACGTGCAGGAATTCCGCCTTTTCGACCTGACCTGGCGGTTCCTGCCCGCCCCGTCGGCGGTTGGCGGCTTGCCCGCGAACGCGGCGTTCGTGCTGGTGACGAAGAACGGCCACTACCAGCTTCGACAGGCCCCCGGCACGAAATTTGAAGTCCACTACGACCGTGTGACGGTGCCCGGCGAGCCGATCGTCTTCCGTATGACCGACTTCGCGCTCGGCCCCAAGGGGGTGAGTGTGACGGCGAGCATCACGGATCAGCCGGCACGGTTGAACGGCCTGGAGACGCGGTTCCGGTTCACCGAGGGGGTTTTGCAGATCAAGGAGAACCGGATCGCCGGATTCACCATCGCCGGGTCGGGGCCGCTCCCGCCGGCGCTGGTGGGCGACGCCGTGGCCGACGTCGCGCTGCAGTTCGAGCAGAAAGAGGGTGCGCTGCGGCTGGTCTCAGGCGCGGCCCAAATCAAGGGCTCGAAGCTCCTGAGCTGCAAGGCCAGCCGGTTCGAGTTCGAACTCGACGGCCTTGGCCTCCGGTTCGTCGAGGACCATGGTTCCGACCACCTTTACTTCACGCTCAGCGGCAAGGCGCGCTACAAGCCGCTGAGTGGAGACGACTCCGGCGGCGCGCTCTCTTGGCTCCCATCGATCGAGATTCAGCTTGTCGATTGCCCTCTCACCGGCAACATGCGGGTGATCGCCCAGCATGTCAATTTCCTGATTGAACTCCCTCGTAAGCTCAAGTTCAGCTTTCTGGGCTGCTTCCAGATGGAGCTACGGGCGATCGGCTTCGTGCCGCAATTCGACAAGCTCGGCGACAACTCCTCGGCGATGCAGATCACGGGCCAGATCATGTTCGCCGAAGGGGGAGGCGACGTTCTCGAAACGAAGGTCGACTTCCACAGCTTGTATGTCGCGCTCCCCAAGCCCGGGTCGTTCGTCCCCCGGGTGCATCTCAAAGGGCTCGGGATCAAGATCAAGCAGGGGGAATTGTTCGAGCTTTATGGCGCGGTCGACTTCTTCGACGATGAAGTGATCGAGCCGGGCATCCGCGGGAAAGGATTCAGCGGTGAGGGGTCGATCACCATCCAGGGGCTTCCGACGATCGCCGCGTCGTTCGCCTTCATGCGGGTCAGCGCCGATCAGGGCGTCACATGGAAGCGCGCGTGGTTCCTCTACCTTGAAGCGCGCAAACTCGCGCTGATGATCCCCGTCATCGAGATCTACATCCGCGAGATCGGTCTCGGGTTCGGATACCGCTACACGTTGGCGGGCATCAAGACGTCCGACCAGATCAACGACCCCAAGCAACTCCTGAAAGAGTTGAAGAAGATCTCGAAAACTCAGGGGAACCTTTCACGTCGCGACCAGTGGCGGGTTGACCTGGAAGGCCCCGGTGAAGGAGCCCGGTGGACGGTGGCGCTAAGGGCCCTGATCGCGCAGACGAGCGCCTCGCAAGACCCCTTCGGAGCCGACTACAGCAACGAAGCCGAATCGGTGCTTCCTTGCTTGTTCGTGCTCGACGTCGTGATCGCGCTGCGCAGCGATCTGACGTTCTTCATGGCGGGCCGCGCGTGGCTCGATACAAACTATCACGACTTCCGGTTCGTCAACAACAACGGCTTGCAAGACAAGCCGCTCTTCAGCGCGTTCGTGCTGCTCTCGCCTCGTCAGAAACGGTTTCTGGCGAACCTGTCATCGAACCAGGACGCGGAGTTCGGCGATCACCCGCCTCTGCCCGAGTTCATCAAGACGGCGATCCGCAGTACCAAGTTCTCGGCGACGCTTCTCATCGAGCCGGGGCTGGTTCATTACGAGCTGGGATGGCCCAACCAGCTCCAGTGGAGGGCGCGGCTCGGACCGCTCATCGCCGAGTTCCGGGGCGGGGCGATCTTTCGTGTGTCCACGACCGAATTGGTTGTGGGGAACAGTTTTCTGGCGCGGGGGACGCTCACGCTGTCCGCCGAAGTCGACCTCGGGTTCGTGGGTGCCAGTCTCTCGGCCCTGGCGCAGGTGGCCTACGGGGCGCGATATATCGGCGTGTTGGCGTTCGTCGATTCGATCAACAGCTCGGCCTTTTATGGTGCCATCGGCGTCGAGATCCGGGTCGTCGTCGACAT
>JAYUFP010000415.1:0-5629 GCA_043738665.1 Isosphaeraceae bacterium | reverse complement strand
CTGGCTCTTCGGCGCCGCGGCGCTGGTGATCGGCCTGGCCGTCCTTTCGGCGATCCCTATCGCGCAGTTCCTGAGCTTCGGCTACCTGCTGGAGGCGGGCGGTCGTGTCGCCAAGACGGGAAAGCTGCGGGCGGGGTTGGTGGGAGTTCGCAAAGCGTCCCGAGTCGGCAGTATGGTGATCGGCGCCAGGCTCCTCCTGCTTCCACTCGACCTGATCTCGTCGTTGGCGAATTCGGCCCAGATCGTCGACCCGGGCGGCCCCGCGGCACGAACGTGGAAGGCCTTACTGGTGGCCGCGACGGTCCTGATCGTGATCCACATCCTCGCGGCCTGTGCCCGAGGGGGCCGCGTCCGCCACTTCCTCATGCCATTCGGAAACCCCTTTTGGCTCGTCCGCCGTATCCGACAAGGGGGCGCGTATTCCTCGGCGAGAGACGCCGTCTGGAACTTCGTCGCCTCGCTCCGCCTTCCCTATTACTTTCGTCTCGGTTTTCTCGGGTTCGCGGGCACCATGATCTGGCTCGCAATCCCCGTGACCCTGATCGCGCTGGGACGCGTGAACCCTTTGCCCGGGCTCATCGGTGCGCTCTTGCTCGGGCTCGTGGCGATGCCCTTACCCTACCTCCAGGTCCGCTTCGCGGTCGAGAACAAGCTGAGTGCGATGTTCGCCTTGCGGGCCGTTCGCCAGCGCTTTCAGCGTGCCCCCTGGGCGTTCGCGTTCTCGCTCGCGGTCACCCTCGTCGCCTCGGTCCCGCTCTTCCTTCTCAAGATCGAGATGATCCCGAGGGAGACGGTATGGCTGCCCAGCCTCGCGTTCCTGATCTTCATGTACCCTGCACGAATCTTGACGGGTTGGGCCTACGGCCGGGCGATCCGTCGCGACCCTCCACGACACTGGTTCTTCCGTTGGACCGGCCGGTTCGGACTTTTGCCCGTCGCGGCGGCCTATGTGCTGATCGTCTTCCTCTCGCAGTTCACGGCATGGCGAGGCGTTTGGAGCCTCTACGAACAGCACGCATTCTTGCTGCCGGTGCCGTTCCCGGGGATGTGATGTCGCCGTGATGCAGTCGAAATAGCGGACTCGTCACCGCGAGCTCGCCGGATCCTTCGCCTTGAGGACTTCGGCGAGCTTCGCCGTGACGGGGGTCGTGCCGAGACCCGCCTTGCCGAACCCCGGTAGGGCACCGAGTGCTTCCGCCGCTTTCTGTGCCTCGGGATAGTTGCTCACAAGCATTACCGAACACCCGGCAAGAGCGGGGTCGCCCTTGATCGCCTTGATCAGGTCGAGTCCCTCCGTTCCGTCAGCGTCGAGGACGCGGTTGACCAGCACGAGGTCGAACGGCTCACTACGAATCTTGGAAAGCGCCTCGGCCGAGGTGGCCGCACACGCAACGACCGCCCCGAAACCCTTCTTCAGATTCCGCGAGATGCCGAACTGGTCATAACCGCACTGACCGACGCTCAAGACTCGAGACATGGGAGATTCCCTTAGCGAACGATCGCCGCGGCGACCACGTTCGAGACCTTTGCGACACATCGCCCCTCTTCCTCGCAAGGCTCCGTCGTGAACAGGACCAGGAAAGCGTCAGACTCGGGATCAATCCAGCAGAGCGTTCCCGTCGCACCCCAATGACCGAAGGTCCACGGGCCGAGAAGGTCTCCGAAATGCGCCGATTGACCGGGCCAACTCAGCCGCCAACCCAGGCCCCACGGGCGACAACGACGTTCCTCTTCGGGGATCATCGGCAATGCGGCGAGCTGATTAGTCGTCATTGCCCGCACCGTCGCGCGGCTCAAACAGCGCACTCCGTCGAGTTTTCCCTCTCCAAGCATCATTCGGCAGAACCGGGAATAGTCAACCGCCGTGCTGATCAAGCCGCCCCAAGGAGCCCCCAGGCCGAGCCAGTACGGCGTGTTCCAGTTCCAGTCGGTCGCCTCCTGGTCCGATTCGAGCCGTACTCGTGCGATACGATCAAGGGAACCGGCTTTCGCCCCCAACGATGTGTCGTTCATTCCCAGCGGTGTGAAGAATTCGTCACGAACAAAATCGGGCAGAGGCTTCCCGGACACGACGTGAATGACCGCGCCGAGCATGGCAATCCCCGTGCTCTGGTAGCTCACACGAGTCCCCGGAGCAAAGTCCAAGGGGGCCGCATCGATCGAGGCGAGGAACTCCTCCAGCCCCGCGTGCCTGGCACGCAAGGCCAGGTTATCGGGCGCCATGTCCGGCAGCCCCGAAGTGTGCGTCATGAGATGACGGAGAAGAACGTCGTGCTTGCCGTTCTTCGCGAACGACGGTCGATACGCGCTGACCTTGTCGTCCAAAACGATGAGACCACGCTCCACGAGCACCATCGCGGCGGCGACGACCAGCGGCTTTGTCAGCGAGGCGATGAGGAAGAGCGAGTCGTCAGTAATCAACGGCGAGTCGGGCTCGAAACCCATCCGGCCGAAATGTCGCGAATGCGCAATTCCCTGAGAATGACCCACGCAATAGGATGCGGCGTTGAGTTCGCCGGATTGGGTCAGCGCGATCATCAGGTCATCGACGCGTTCGAGCGCTCGGGAGTCGAACACAGGGCTCTCATGAACAAAGGTGCCGACCGCGAGTTCCGTCACGCTTTGGACGGAACCGGGTACGGCGACAGTTCTCGCAAACCCGCTCGGTGGGGCAAACGACCGAATCAAACTATGCCCGCGCAAAACCGAGTGTGTCAAGCGCTGAGGACGCATCCTTCAGAACGCGTCGGCCGAGACGACCTCCCGGCCGCTGCGCGTCCCTAGCCCTTGCCAGGCGTTGACGTTGATCGATTCCTTAACGAATTGAACATGCCCGTCGCAGAAAAGCGAGTTGACCCCGCCGGGGTGCCGGCTCCGCGAGGTGATGTTCAGCGACAGATTCTGCCAATCGGCGGGGCTCTTGTCGCTGTGAGGAAGCCCGCCGCGACAATCGTACCGTTTGTCGTTGGGGGGCCGCCTGTGATTGTACATGCTGTGCCCAGGCGCTCCGTACAGCCACTTCACGCCGCGGGTGGGCTGGAACCCCGAGGGCGGGTTGCGATTCAGGCAGAGGCTCGCGTAACTCGCGTCGTCAATGATCGCCGGGCCGTTACCGGCCGTGTTGTTGCCCGTGATGACGAACCCGGCGAGCGGGTCTCTGGCGAAAACCGAGAGCGTATTGAACCCGGTCGGCGCTCCGTCGGTCGACCGGATCGTCTCGCTCATCGAAACCGTTTGCGAAGTCCCGTCGAGAATCATCGCGAACGACACCGCCGAATTCTCGTAAAGGATGCCGTTGGGAAAGGTTGCCCCCGCCGGTGGGTTCTGAACGACCGAGCAGCCCGATCCGACGTTCAGCAGGTAGTTGTGGACCGCGTATCGGCCGCCACCGACCTGGACGAGCGACGGCCCGCCGTCGGACGGGCACATCAGGGCGTTCACGACCGTCACGGCCGCTGTCATGTTCACCACGGCGCTCGTGGATGTGTAATCCGGGTCGGGGTTCGTGCTGAAATTCATCGTGTTGAAGAGCGTTTGCAACTCCAGATACGGCAGCATCTGCGAATACGCCCCCCAACAATGGCCGCCGCCTGCCACGTAGGTATTGATGCGACCCGGCGGGAACACGTTGTTCACCGAGTTGTAGTTGTGTAGAGCGAGCCCGATCTGTTTCAGGTGATTCGTACACTGAAGCCGCCTGGCGGCTTCGCGGGCCGACTGCACGGCCGGAAGGAGCAAGGCGATCAAGATGGCGATGATGGCAATCACCACGAGCAATTCAATCAAAGTAAAGCCGGTCCGACGATGAGCGGCGCGCATTTCGAGAAAATTCCCAGAGTGTTTCATGGAAAATTTGACGCTACGATGATAACGATGTTCGACAGAATCATGTCGACGGCTCAGTTATAGCCGCAGTCGCACCCGGCTACAAGTCTGTCGGGGCTCGCTATGATCGTGTCATTGGTTGCGGGAAATACCAGGGTTCGGCTGCGTTCTTCGAGGGATCCCGCATGAGAATGAGCCATAACGCCCACTTCGCTGTGCGACTGGGAGCGTTCACGTTACCGAGTCGGTGACAACCCATCATTGAGGAGCCGGCGGGCGCTGCGTCGATTCGAATCAGCGGCGAGGTTCCTCATCCTCTGAATCTCAGCGCGGACGGGCCGGCCCGGCTTCCGTGGAAGTCAACCAAGGTGATCGGTCCCGGCAAGAGGGAAGCGATGTATGCAGGAGTGCCCCTGGCCGAGGTGCTGAAGGAGGCTGGAGTCAAATTCCGCCACGACCCGCGGGGCCAAGCTTTGGCGGCTTACCTCGTGGTCGAAGTCGCGGACGGGTATCGTGCGGTCTTCGCGCTGCCGAAGCTCGACCCGGAGATCGCGGAGCGCGTCATCATGCTCGCCAACCGTCGCGACGGAAAACTCTTGGATGCGAACGAGAAGCCGTTCCGCGTGATCGTTTCGGGAGAGAAGCGTCACGGGCGCTGGGTGAAGCGAGTCGTGACGTTGAAGATCAGGCTGGCGTTAGCCTCGGGATTCGCGGAATAGGAAATGTCATCGAATCGGAAATGAGGCGCCGCCCGGATTCGAACCGGGGGTGGAGGTTTTGCAGACCTCTGCCTTACCACTTGGCTACGGCGCCTTGAGCGTGAATGAGGGTACTATTGTATCGGCCTCCGGGAGGGTCTGCAAGCCGCATTCAGAGCTTCGGTAATGTCGAGGGGCGATCGGATCGGCGAAAAAACGTGAAATCTGACGGAAAAAACAAGCTTTGCCCAGTTGCCGGGGGCCTTTGCGTTCCCTCCAAAATGAAGTCATTCGGGCTTTTTCAATATTTGCCGCTTGAAAAATCGCGGCTGATCCTGATAATACCTGGACTTCGTAACGTCTCGTTCCGGTTAAATCCGCATATCCATGTACACATTCGCGAAGACACTCGCGATCTTCAGCCTGATGCTCTGCGGAGTCGTCGTTCAAATTTCGTGGTCCGGCGACGGCGACCCTGCCCGCCTGCCGCTTGACTCCGTCACGCGGGCACAAGGCTCCTCGCTGCAGACACTCGCTTCCCACTCTCGCCGTGAACGTGTTTGCCTCTCGGTCGTCGAAGAGGGACTCGAAGAGCAAGAGTCTGACGGGTCGGAACAGCTTCCGGCGACGACCTTCGTGATCGCATGTGTGAACTCGATTCACAAAAGCATTCCCGATCGGCTCCGCGCCGCCGCGAGGTTGTGGCTCGCGTCGTCTTATTCGACGACGATTTCACTCCGCTGCTGAACCGATATTCCGTTCGACCACTCGTCGGGATCGGTTCCTCGGGGCTCTCCCTCCCTCCTGATCGGTCCCTTTCCGCGCCGTGAACTGGATACCGTCGCATTCATTCGCTTCATCGTGAAGCCTTTGCTCCGCATGTGTCGGCGATCGAATTCTCCGCAACGAGAATTGACGCCGGGCTCGTGACGGAGGTTCGACATTCACTCGCCGTTCTCGGCCGCGACTTCCCGTCGCGGTTGGGACGTATGCCGACGTGACATGGTCGTTCTCGCGGCGGGCCTCCTTCCGATCCGTCTTCCCACGAGGATACCGGTCCCATGTTGCTTGAGTTCTGGGAAAACTTCCGCCACAACCTGTTCAAG
>JAYUFP010000414.1:0-16301 GCA_043738665.1 Isosphaeraceae bacterium | reverse complement strand
TGAAAGGGCGGAACCTGATCGCCGTGCAGCAACGGGAATTGTCCCGCCCCTTCAGGGCTGAGGTTTTGGGCGCTTCCGGCAACCCGGGGCGTTGCCCCAGGCTCTCTTGTGTCGCCCTTTCAGGGCGAAGACGAACGCGCCATGGAGACAATGCCGGAATCCATTGGCGCACCCGCCCTGACTCCAAGGTGGGCTCGTCTCTCGTAAACCGGCCCGACGCTGTTACAATCGGAGGCATTCACGGGTCGCCGCCGGTTCTCTGTTTGTTCCCGGGCCGGCGCTCCCGCGCGGAGCGAACAAGGACCGCCTCGGATGAACTTTCCTCCCATCGCACGCGTCCGCCAGTCCATCCCTCAGCCTCAAGTGGCCGACGTCCCCGGAACGGTGCGCAGGCTGATCCTGGAGAGCCGCCTTCGTGAGCGCGTTCCGCAAGGGGGGACCATCGCCGTGGGAGTGGGTAGCCGCGGGATCGCCGCGATCCCCAGGATCGCCCGCGCGACGGTCGACGCGCTCAAGGAGATGGGCTACAAGCCCTTCATCGTCGCCGCGATGGGGAGCCACGGCGGGGCGACCAAGGAAGGCCAGGCCGAACTCCTGGCGGGTTACGGCGTCACGCCGGAAACCATGGGGGTCGAGGTCAAGTCCGATATGGACACACTCGAACTCGGCACCAACCCTGTCGGCCTGCCGATCTACTTCGACAAGAACGCTTACAACGCCGACGGCATCGTGCTGCTCAACAGGGTGAAACCGCACACGGATTTTCACGCCACGCATGAGTCGGGCGTGCTGAAAATGCTGGTGATCGGTCTCGGTAAACAGCAGGGGGCCAGCCAGATCCACAAGCTCGGACTGAGAGGGATGAAGGAGGTGCTGCCGGCCGTCGGCGGATTCCTCGTCAAGAACACGAAGTTCGCGCTCGGGCTGGCGATCCTTGAGAATTCCGCCGACCTCCCCGCCGAGATCGTCCCGCTCGAACCTGAGACGATCTTCGAGGTCGAGCCCAAGCTCCTCGACCGTGCCCGAGAATTGATGGGCCGGCTCCCGTTCGATCAGATCGACGTCTTGGCGGTCGGCGAGGTCGGCAAGAATTACTCGGGGGCCGGGATGGACCCCAATGTGATCGGCCGCCTGATGATCGAGACGCAGAACGACTTCGCCCGCCCGTCGGTCACCCGGCTGGTCGTGCTCGACGCCTCGGAAGAGACCCACGGCAACATCGTCGGGGTCGGATTCGCCGACCTGACCACTGAGCGGCTCGTCGCCAAGCTCGACCCGGTTCCTTTCCGGATCAATATCCTGACCTCGTGCTGCCTCGAACGCGGGCGAATTCCCATCACGCTGCCGAACGACCGTGACGTCTTCGAGGCCGCCATCGACACCTGCTGGCGGATCGACCCGTCCGAGGCGCGGATGGTCATCATCCCGAATACGCTTGAGGTGAACACCCTCTGGATCTCAAAGGCCATGGAGGCCGAAGCGAAGTCGCACCCGCATCTCACGATCGAGACGGAATTCTCCCCGCTGCCGTTCTCGGCCGACGGGTTCCTCGAACAGGAGACTCTGTTCCCGGAAAGCGTTCGAGGGCGGAGGGCCGCCGGCATGGCCTACGCGGGACATTAACGCGTCTTGGAGTCGTGCCGCGACACGTCCAACGACCGGGTTCCACGGTCCCGCGCCGCGCAATCCCAGTGAAACCATTTCGGATCATCGGAATTCGTTGCCGCGGCTCGACACAGGCTACCGGCGACCGCACCGATGGTCCCTCACTTGTCGCCCGACGACTTTGTGAACGGTTCCGAGACCGGTTTGCTGTGACTCGGCCGCATTTTTGAGGAATTCGTGCCCATAGTCTGGAAGACGACCGGAACCTCGGTCAGGTCGGGGACCGATTCCCCCTTGGCGAGTTTCAGCGCCGTCCGCAACGCCTGTCGGCCCAGGGCGGGGACGTTTCGCTCGATGTTTCCGACGCTTCCGACGGATGTCGCGTCGTTGAATTGGGCATCGACCGACTGACACCCTGCAAACGCGATCGACCGCGTCGCCCGGAATTGTTCGACCGCGGGAAGGGCCGCGCTCATCGCGGGAACCTCGGTCGCGATGACGATCGTGATCTTCTTGTCCTCTTCGAGCTTCGCGACGATGGCTGCCTTGTCCTTATCGGGGTCGTTGTCGATGTCGAGATCGACCAGCGTCTTGACCCCGGCCTTGGTCAGCTCGGTCCGAATTTCTTGGGCGAGGGCGTCGCCGGCGGGACCCGTCTCCCTGTCGTGGATCACCAAGGCGCGGCCGTCGTCGCCGGCATTAGACGCTTTCATCTCGGCAACCGCGGCCTGAACGAGTTCGTGGGCGGGTTTTGTGTACGGAGAGAATGTCAACCGTTTGAAAGGCTTCGACGGGTCGCGGCTCTTCACCGGGTTCAAGAGCAGGAGGGCGGGCGTTCCTTTCTCGCGGACTTCCTCCAGGGCGGCAGCGACTTCCGGGGCGGGGGAAGGTTCAACGATCAGGACCGAGGCTCCTCGTGCCGCCGCGGCCCGGATCAGACCGGCCTGGTTGGCGTCGGTTTCGTCGGTCGGCACCTGTTCCACGGACAGACCGACCCTCGCTCTCCCGGCGTCCTGGCGAGCGGCGAGGGCGATGGTGCTTCGATCATCGCCTTTTCCTCTGGCGAAGATCAGAACGACCGAGATGTTTTCCTTCGTCGCGGCAACATCGGGCACCGCGCTCAGTTCGGGGGGCGGGGGCGGCACGAACGAGTCGGTGCCGCAACCGGGGGTTGCCATCGTGAGTGCAACCGAGACGAAGGCGGCAAGCCGGACCGCGCACGCGCGTCGTCCCGAAATTAATTCACAGAGCAAAACCGGAAACGGCCGAAGCATCGTCGCGAGACCTCCGAATCCGGGATCGCGACACTCTCGGCGACCGTTCGTCGGCCGCCTCACGCTGACTTTGCCGAGGGTCCGGTTTCGTCATGCCGCGCGATCTCAGGATCTCACGATCATAGCCGTGAGCCGCGCCCTTGCCAACGCCCCGAGGAATCAACTCGAAAGCGTGGTGTTCGCCTTGCTGAAATTTCCGCTGACGCGCGTGCCCAGCGTCATCACAATGATGATGCAGGCCACCAGGATCAACGCGAGCATCACCGCATATTCCACGGCGGTCGGTCCGTCCTCGTCGGTCACGAATCGAATCGCGGAATTTCGTGTGAACATTCGCTTGCAGACCTTCTTGGAATTTCGCGACCCGCGCCCTGACTAAAGCTCCGAGTGACCACGAAACGCGAGAAAAGAAATTGGAAATCTTTGCGACAGGGGAATTCCTTGACCATCGCCACGAACGTGGTGAGTCATCGACCTTGCCGAAGCGCCGCCGCCGATCGTTTAAACTTAGGACACGGACCTAAATTGACCTCCATCCTGAAACGAATTTATGGCTTGGGCGAAAAACAAATCACAAACCCGATTCCGACCCATCAATCCGAATCCGCGATGTAACATGATTTGGCGTCCAAAGTCTTTGTGATCAATCAGGATGCATCCGGATTCAAGGATCCGGATCGGCAGGGCGAGAGCGATGGGTCGCCAGGTTTGACACACGGTGGGCAAGGCGGCCGTGATCGACCAGATGAATCGAAAGGGGATGACAAACTGTCGAGAAACACTGATCTCATTCATGCTTCGGCGGGTCACGAAACGAAGTCGCGTTACCGACTTCTCGCACTCGATGTCGATGGAACCCTGCTAGACAGTTGCGGCGTGCTACGGCCTTCCACGGCCGCGGCGATTTCCCGCGCCGTCACGGCGGGAATTCGCCCGATCCTTTGCACAGGCCGACGTTTCCGACGAGCCCTTCCGGTGGCCGAGGCGCTCGGAATCAACGCCCCGATCGTCTGTAACTCCGGAGCGATCGTCAAAGAGCCGTTCCACCGTCGAACCCTTTGGCGGGCCGATTTCGACGACCGCCTCCTCGCCGACGTGCTGGCGGTCTTCACAGCCTCGAACGAGCCGGTCGTCTCCTTCATGGACCTCGACGCCCATGGTCCGGATTTCCTCGTCGAACAGCGTTCGACGGGACGTGCCCTCTTCGACGACTACGTGAATCAAAACCGCGAACACGCCGGCGTGGTCCCCGGCTGGACCCTTCGTTCCGAAAAAGACGGGGCTACCCGCGACCATTTCCACCTCTGTGCGATCAGCACGAGGCCGGCGATGCTCGACTTCGAACAAGTTTTGCTCG
The DNA here is from genome assembly GCA_043738665.1 of Isosphaeraceae bacterium. GTDB lineage: Bacteria > Planctomycetota > Planctomycetia > Isosphaerales > Isosphaeraceae > JAYUFP01. The sequence goes on along the minus strand of JAYUFP010000414.1, from coordinate 12,065 downwards.
CCCGTCTCGGCGATCGCATCCGCACGTTCGTCCAAAAGAGCCCGATTTATTCCGGGACGATGTGCGAAGTCCTTCGCGCTGACGCCGGCAAATGGACGGCCGTGCTTCATGTGGCCGAACTCTGGGGCATCGCCCCCCATGAGATCTGCGCGGTCGGTGACGACATGAACGACCTGCCGATGATCGCCGGGGCCGGTCTTGGCGTGGCGATGGGGCACGCCCCCACACCCGTGCTCGAGGCCGCCGACCTTGTGACGGGCGACCACAATCATGACGGGGTTGCCAGGCTCATCGACGACGTGCTCTTGAAATGACCGCCCTTTTCCAAGGTAACCATGGCCGCCATGAATCCCGATCCGTCGCCCGCCGTCCCCCAAGAGTCGTCCTGGCGCAGAGAATCGGACGGCGCCCACGACGCGACGATCGAGGCGAACTGGCTCTTTCAGCTCCGACGGGAGAGGTTCCGGTCCCGAATCTCGGCCAAGGTACATGATTACTATGTGTTGCACCTGGCGGACGCCGTCCAGGCGATCGCGCTGACGCCCGATTCCAAGATTGTCCTGGTTCGCCAGTTCCGTGCCGGGTCGGCAAGGGATAGCCTTGAACCCCCCGGCGGTCTCCTCGATGCCGGAGAAGACCCGCGCGATGCCGCGGCGCGGGAATTACTCGAAGAAACGGGCTATGCGGGCGACCCCGCCGAATTCATTGGCTCCGCGTACTCGAACCCGTCGCTCATGAACTCGAAGATCTCGACGGTCGTGATCCGCAACGCCAATCCTGTCGCAAAACCGAAGCTGGACACGGGTGAGGAAGTCGATGTCGAACTGGTCGATATCAAAGACATCCCGCGGATGATCCGGCAAGGCCGGTTCGACCACGCGCTGACCGTCATGGGGTTGCTCTGGTGGCTCGCGAGCGGCAATGAAGGCGTGCTCGCCGCTGATCAGGGGGGAACGGTCGGTTGAATCCCGGGTGGTCGGACCCGTCGCTCGACACGGAACAGATCGCCCTGGAACAGGATCTCGGTTCCGTCGAACGCCGCGGCGATCTCTGGCCAGGCGTCGTAGCCGCCGCGACCCGGATCACCTTTGGGACGCGCCACGACGATCGTTTTCGCCCCGGCGATCTGGTCGGCCTTGCGGCGAATCTCGGAAGGAGGCGGGTGTCCCGGGACAAAATAGGATCCGGCGGGGGGTTCGAAGATGTCGGGGGTCAGCAGCGCGGCCCCGTCGCACTCGGCGAGGAGGACGACGGGGAAATGGTTTTCCGCCAGCGCAAGCACCTTCCGCCACTCCGATCGTTCGAGGTCTGAAGCCCAGAGTCCGAACGTATCGGCACTCGGCCTCTCATTCCGCCAGAGACTTGCAGTCGTCTGAAACTTGACCTTGCCACCGACGAGAACGAGTAATGCGATGACCGCGATCACCGCGGCGTGTCGCTTGCCCCTCGCCGAAAGCGCCGCGAGGCCGAGGATCATGACCGCGTAGTAATAGACCCAGGTCCATCGGTTGCCGAAAAACAGGAGGATGAAGGCGACATGCTCGATCCCACAAGTCAGAACCATCTCATCATTGCGAGTCGCGCTTCGGCGGATGACGCGCCCCAGCGAGAGCAAGCTTCCTCCCAGAAGCACGAGCGTCCCGACCAGCCAAGAGCCGACTTCATAGCGAAAGTAATCGCGGAGGCCGCCGCCGGGGATGGACCAGAATTCCTTGCCGACTCCTCGAAAAAAGCCGTGCTTGCTTTGCCTGTAAACCTCGATCCCCGCTCCCGGAGTGAGCGTCGTGAGAAGCGGACTGATGCCATAGACGGCCGCGAGCAGAGCGCCCAGGACGAGCCCGGTGATGACGGCCGGTGCAAGGAGCCGGCGCCACTGGAGAGGCTCGACCGTCGCGATCGTGATCAGGAGCATCAGGCCGTGGAGGTAGGCCATTGAGGGCTTCACGAACAGGCAGGCCGTCGCCAGGGCGAGCGAGACGGAGCGTTTCCCCTTCGCCTGGAACGCCAAGGCGTTGATCAGCAGGGCCTGTTCGAGCACATGGACGAGGACGAAGGTCGACGTCACCAGGATGTCCGGCATTGCGAACAGGATGAGGGCGACGCCCGCCTTCCCCACCCGCATCGTCGTCGCAAAACGCGCCATGCCCCAGGCAGTCGCCAGGTTGCAAACCAGAGCCGCGGCGCGGCAGGCAAGAGGGTTCGCCCCGAACAGGCCTTGCCAGAACTTGTTGATAAAAAGCGGTAAGAGTCCGTAAATATAGCCGAAATCGACCGTCGGACTGAGCCCGCGCGCCAGCAGGTTCTGGATGGTGAGGTCTGTCCCCGAATCGCCGTAGGCGAACCTTGTGAACCGTTCGGTCGGAGTCGACCAGGCCATGAGGAGGACGACCTCGGCCGTGAACAGGACCGCGAGGTAGCGGCTCCATCGAGGCGCCGCGACCTCATCGTCTTGAACGATCATCGCTGCGACCTGGCTTCGAGCAGCATCGCCTTGGCTTCCTTTCGTGTCCCCTCCGCGGCGGAGTCGCCTCGCAGCATCGCGGCGAGTTCGGAAACGCGTTCGGATTCGCTTAACGGGCTGATGGTCGTTCGGGTCCTCCCCCGTTCGACGGTCTTGCGAATGACCCACTGGGCATGGGCATGGCTTGCCATTTGCGGGAGGTGGGTAACACAGATGACCTGATGATGCTTCGACAATTCCGCAAGTGTCCTCCCAAGCACTCCGCCGAGCCTGCCGCCGACTCCTGTGTCGATCTCGTCGAAAATCAAGGTCGGCACGTGATCGGCGCCGGCGAGCACCGTCTTGATTGCCAGTGTCACCCGCGAAAGCTCACCCCCGGAGGCCACCTTACGGAGGGGCCGCGCCGGCTCGCCGCGGTTGGCCGCGAAGACGAGTTCGACCCGGTCGGTCCCCGCTTGGGGCGGGGTCTCGGCCGTCGGGTCCGCACCCATCGCCATGCTGGTGATCTCGACGCCGAGATCGGCCCCCTCAAGGCCGAGCGGACGGAGCCTGCTCCGGACGGCCTTTGCGAACGACTTTGCCGTTTTCCTTCGTGCTTTCGAGAGTGCCTCCGCCGATTCCCGGAGTGGTGTCCACGCCTCGGCGAGTGGGATGTCGAAGCTGGCGAGGTCGGCATCGTCCTGGTCGAGCGCCGCGAGCCGGGCTTCACAATCGACCAGTCGTTGAGCGAGTGCGTCGGGATCGCAATGGAACCGTCCGGTCAGGCGACGGTAGAGAGCAAGCCGGCTTTCGACCTGTTCGAGCCGTTCGGGGTCATCGTCCCAGCCTTGGCCAAGGTTCCGCAGCGAGTAGGCGACCTCACGCGTCTCGGCCGCGAGTCGGACAAGGGTCTCGGCGGCTTCCGCCAGCTCCGGAACCGAGTTCGCGAGCGGGCTGACCGATCGCGCGACTTTATCGAGCAACCCCTGGGCGGAGCGGTCGGCCTCATAAAGGAGTGCATATCCTTCAGCGGCGGCGTCGCGAAGCTGACCGGCGTTCGCGAGCCGGTGGGCCTCCCGGGTCAACTCCTCGGTTTCCCCGGTTTTCGGCTCGGCGGCGGCCAGTTCATCGCGCTCGAATTCAAGGAGGGCACGCTCGCGCCGGCGGTCCTGGCTCTTCTGGATCAGGACCCGTCGACGTCGCCTCAACGAGTCGAAGCTTTCGCGGTGTTTGGTGTACTCTTCGCGAAGTTTCGCGAGCCCGCCATGGGAGTCGAGGAGATCTCGTTGGCGATCCGGGTCGACGAGAGCTCGGCCTTCGGTCTGGCCGTGAATATCAACGAGAAGCGCTCCCAGAGCCTGAAGGGTCGCCACCGTCACCGGCATTCCGTTGACCTGCGCCGAACCGCGGCCCGTTGCCGTGATCCGACGGGTGAGGATCAGTTGATCGTCGTCGAGCGGGCCGCCGAGAACCTCTTCGACCTCGGATCGAAGGTCGAGCCCACCCATTTCAAAGACGGCGGCGGCCCTGGCTTCGGTCTTGCCGGTTCGAATCAGATCCGCCGAAGCCTTCCCGCCCAGCACCAATCCCAGCGCCGTCAGGAGCAGACTCTTCCCCGCCCCCGTCTCGCCGGTCCACGCGCAATAGCCGTGTCGAAGCTCGACACGGGCGTCCTCGATCAACGCGAAATTCTGCACCGAGAGTTCTCGAAGCACGGCCCCCTTGCCTCCGACACATGACGAAATCCTGATTGATCACGGAAATGCAATCATCGAACACCTGCGAGACGCGACTGAAATCGATTCCCTCCCAGAAGACAACCCAGGTGAACGAAAGTCAACGTGGATCCTCGTCTTTGATTCTCAAAGCGGGGTCCGTGTTGATCCAAGGGGACATTCGGGGACGACCCTGGCGTGCGCGCGCCTATCCGGCGCCCTTCAGCGCGAGATTCTTGACATGGAACTCGACCGCCTGTTGCACGTGGGTGTCCCAGTAAGCCCAGTCGTGGTTGCCGGCGAACTCCTCGTATTCGTGCGGGATGTGGCGCATTTCGAGGTGCTTGTGGAATGAGCGGTTGTCTTCGATCAGGAAGTCGTCCTTGCCGCAATCGATCCGCATCGCCGGAACCCGGCCGTGGTCGATCTGTTCGACGAGGGCGAACGGGTCTTCCTTGCCCCCTTTCGGCTTTTCGCCGAAAATCGCCGTGAACTCCGGGCTGAGCGCCCTCGCGTCTTTTTGCTCGCGATGCGTGAACGCGAGTGCTCCGGAGTGGCTGTTCACGCTTGCGAACATGTCGTGGTGTTTGAGCCCGAGTTTGACCGCGCCGTAGCCGCCCATCGAGAGCCCGCCGATCGCGCGGCCCGACCGCTCCGCCTTGACGGGGAAGGTGCGATCGACGAGGCCGACGACATCCTTGATCAAATCGTCTTCATAAGCGAGCCCGCCGGGAGCGACGGCGTTCGAGTACCAACCCCGGCCGCCGTCGGGCATCACGACCACGAGCGGCAGTCCGGCGACGTAGCGCTCGATGCTCGTCCGCCGCATCCAGATCGTGTGGTCGTCTGAGAGCCCGTGCAGGAGGTAAAACACCGACCAGGGACGGGGGATGGCCGGGTCGTCGGGGAAGACGATGTTGAACGACGACGCTTTGGTCAAAGAGCGGCTGAAGTCATTGAGGGTGGCGAAGGCCATGTGCCGGCTGACTCCTGAATCAAGGGGGCCTTGGGCTCGAATATTGATTCGGATTCGAGTAAGTCTTCAAGTCTTGAGGGCCAGGAGGGCGCATGGCCCGCGAGGCGTTCCACCTCCCGACCCGCGCGTTCCATCAGCGAGCCTCGATCGGCCCTGGCCACGATCGCCTTGAGGTCGAGGCGCTGCAGCAATCCCTTCGTGACGGGACGTTTGGCTCCCGGAAGCGCGAGCGAGGCCAGGAGTCCGATCGCTTCGGGGCCGTTCAGCGACGTCGCGATCAGCGCGGCCTGTTCCGGCGAACGGCAAGGGAGGAAATAGCCGGTGTCGTCGAGCATGACGGGGCGTCCGTCGATCGGCCCGACCGCTTGGAAGATCGGGCTCTTATGGAGACCCGAGACGCCTACTTTGTAAGGTGCGAACGTGTACGGCCCGATGCCGAACATCGCGAACGAAGGACGGTCCCGATAGACGGACGATTTCCTTTGCGAAAACGTCTTCACATGACTCTGCAAATAGGTCCAGAGGGCGGGCGCTTCGGTCGCGAGCCGAACCGTCTCCTCGCCCACTCTCCGTTGCGTCACGATCACCGCGCGGTGCGGGGTGACCGGAGCCGGCCGGGCGAGATCGGTGCCTTTCAACAGGGGGAAAACGAACTCTTCTTCGATGCGAAGGACGTCACCGGTCTTGTTGGTCCATAAGCCTTGGCCGAGGCGAGAAAGCTCCATCACGCCCGCGGCGTCGTGCTTGACGCCTTGTCGCCAGTTGAGCGGACACTCGCCGTCGAGCCAGGCGTATCGACGGTAGTCATCGGCGTTGGCGACGGTGCGCCCTCTGGCGAACCCCAGAAACGATTCCGGTGCGTCGGCTTCAAGGTCGGCGAACACGGGGACACGATCGAGCGTCTCGCGATCCGGAATTGGCTCCCGGTCGACCTGGAGGACGAGGAGGCAAGCCTCGACCGCCGCCCCGAACCACGCGCGAGCATCCACCCGCACCACCTCGGCGAATTCGACCGGGATCGCCAGGCGACGGGCATGCTCCAACACATTCCGGGCGACGGCCGTCTTGCACAAAAGGGCGACCGTGGGCGCCTGCTCGGCGAGTTCCGTCAGCACCTTCAACCAAACGGCTTCGGCGGCGTCAAAATTGGAGTTGCCTGTGATCGCGTCGATCCCCCGGACGCGCCTGGCGTTGGACCGAGGTGGGCGGGTCTTGCTTTCAAGTGCGCCGAACTCCGAGTTCGTCACCCAGGGGGGATTGCCGACGACGAGGAGCGACCCGTCGGGATCGTCCCACGTAAGCGCTTTCAGATCCATTTCAAAAAGATTCGCTCGGATCAGCCGACTTTGAATCCTCGGCGCTCTCTCCGAGAGAAGATGTCGGACCTCCGACAGGTAACTTTCTTGGAACTCGATGCCTTGAACCTCGCCCGGAGGCGAATCGAGATCCAGGACACCCGCCAGAAAGTTCCCCCGCCCGCAGGTCGGCTCAAGCACGCGTTGCCAGGACCGACCGTTCGACGCGAGCCTGGCGAGTACGGCCGCGACGAGCGCCGGGGGCGTCTGAAAATCGCCGAGGTCGCGGCCCATGGTGGCTCGTGGTCGTTGGGGGGTATCGATCGGCCGAACGGCTATTTGATCTTCGCGCCCGGCACGCAGGACGGGTCGTCGATGGTGAGCACGATCACCTTCTCTTCGGAGGTCGCCGCCAGAAGCATTCCGTGCGACGTCTCACCCCGGAGCATGGCCGGCGCCAGGTTGTTCACGACGATGATCAGCTTGCCGACGAGCTGCTCGGGCGTGTAATGCGCGCGGATGCCGGCGACGATCTGCTTCTGGGCGTCCCCCACATCGACCTGCAAGAGCATGAGCCGGTCGGCATTCGGGTGATGTCGCGCCTCCAAGACCTTGGCCACGCGCAGCTCGACCTTGGCGAAATCCTCGTACGTGATCGGCTCGGCCATCTCAGCAAATCTCCCAACCGCAAGCGTGTGACGGGCTTGAATCCCCGGAATAACAACAACAATACCCATCACTTCGCGAGGCATCCTAGCCGTCTCGCAGGGCGGGTGTCAAGCGATTATCTATACTTGCGTTCAGATTAGAGCCGAGCCGGGCCGAGGAGTTCCGCGGCGCGCACTTCCAGTCCGGGCAGGAGTTCGGTGCGATAAAGCTGCCTGCCGGTCAGGACTTTTTCGATCCAGGTGTCCCCTGCGCGGTTCAGGATCGTCATCCGACTTTTGATCGGGTCGAGGATCCAGTATTCCTTGACGCCGATACGAAGATATTCCTCTTTCTTCTCAACGTAATCGCGATTGACGCCGCCCTTGCTGACGACTTCGACGACGATATGCGGCACCCACTCGGTCCAGGGTTGATCGCCCTCGGGAGGGGGATCGAGATACACAGCCTGATCGGGGTGACGATCGCAGCGCATCCCCGGAAGGCGGAGGCGGCTCTCCGCACCGCCGGCACGATACGTGATGATTCCAGGATTTCCAAATTTATATGCGGTGAACAGGTCGGAAAGCCGCTCGACAATCCACCCGTGATGAATCCCCGGAATGTCCGTCACAACGATAGTCCCCCGAGCCAGTTCATAGAGCCAACCTTCTTGAAAATCAGCCCGAATGAACTTCTCGAACGACATCTTGCGGCCGTGATGTTCAGGCCCGATCGAGACCTTCTGGACGGCGGTGGCCATGACGGAAAACTCCAGGAACGGGATCACTTTTGAAACGCCGGGGTCATTCGCTCAACGCTCATCCCGCGGTTGGGGGGTTGTCCGCCACGATGATCGATGGCCAATGGCCGATGACCAAATTCAATCGCCTTTATGGGCAATCGATCATCGGCCTTCGGCCATTTTCGGTCCCGAACACTCAACCCCCGGAAACGCGGGATGAGCCTCGCTCAATTCTTCAACGCCCCTTCGCGGAAGTCAACAACCGGGCCGCTCCTCCCGCCATGCCGCGGATCACCGCCCAGGCGACCACGAACGGGGTCGTCGGGTGTTTGAAGATCGTGGGGGTGTTTCTCTCAAAAACGAAGTGGCCGAACCACATGAAGGCGTAGCCGCCGACCCACAACGCCAGCGACCACCAAGGGCGGAACGGCAGCAAGATCACCGCAAGCGCACACAGCGGCCAGCCCACCCCGACGTGCAGGAAATGGTTCACCGGGTGCCTGTGTTCTTCGCGATACTTCGACATGAAGTCGCGTTCGGGAGGGGCGGGCGCGGGGTCGGCGGCGGTCGACATGCGCGGAAGTCCTTTTCAAGGGTCGCCGGTTATTTGGCCTTGGGCTCTGCCGGTAGGGCCTTGTGAACGCTGGGATCAGTATACGTGTCGAGCTTGTTGTGGACGACTTTGCCCCAGTACTTGGTGAAGTCGAAGTGAGGCGAATTATCCTCGTCATGACAGCGCAGGCAGAGCCGGGTCTTCTCGGCCCGGTCGGCGGTCAGCTTGATCGCGCCACGGAACTCCAGGTTATCCGGGGCCGAGGCGTGGCTCGAGCCCGGTCCGTGGCAGTTCTCACACTGGTTGCCTTTGAGGAACGCGGTCGTCTCGGGGGACTTCCAGCCCGAAGTGTACTCGAAGCCCGTCGTGTGGCAGGTGACGCATTCGGCGTCGTAGATCACGTTCGGCTTGGGGTCTTTTTCGAGAGAGACGAACGCCTGCGCGTGCCTGGTCGTCGACCAACGCTCGAACGTGTTGGGGTGGCAAGTCTTGCAGGAGTCCGCGCCGATGAACGTCGCGTTCTTCGTACCGGTGACGAAGTCGTGACGCGGGAAGTTCTCGACGGTATGGAGCGACTTGAGTTGCTCGCGGAACTCGTCCTCGATCAACGCCTTCATCGGCTTGGCGGGGCCGTCAAGCCGCTTATCGAGGGCGATGCGTTCGTAGCGAAACGGTTGCTCGGCGTCGTCAAAGATCCCCACGACCCCGGCATATTTACCGCGCTGGCCGACGTTGAGGACGAGCGTCTTGCCGTCGTTGACGCGCTCGGAGTCCGTGGTGGGATCGGCGGAAGGAGACGTTCCCACGACGACGTCAAAGCCGGGATACTTGAGCGCGAGCTTCTTCGCCTCTTCGGGCGTTCCCTGGACCAGAAGCACCTGCGCTTTCGTGTCTTTTTCGAGGTCGGCGAGGATCGCCGGGAGAGTCTCGTCGATCGCTTTAACCGTAAGCAGGTCAAGCGAAGGATCCTTCAGGGCGTTAATCCTCTCGGGGTCGACGACGGCCGTGATTCCGATCTTGATCGTACCGGCCTGAGCTTTGACGCTGGGCACGATCTTCGATTCGAGGCCAGTGGCGACGACGTTCGCGGCGACGATTCGCGTCTTGTCGCCGGGCAGATTGAGGATCTGGCCGATGGCCTCATCGACGCCCACTTTCAGGTCTTCAGGGCTCAGAGCGAGGGCGTCGTAACCCATCACGGTCAGGGCCTTGAGCGCCGTGTTGAGCTTGATCTTCGCCTGTTCGGGGCCGCCTCGGGCCGATCCCGGGTCTTTGATGAGGCTGCCGAGGTCGACGAGCACGAGCGGCCATTTTTGCTCGTTGCGGATCTTCTCGGCGAGGGTGTAACGCCTGAGCAGGCCGCCGGTTTGCCCCTCGGTGCAGCCGCAGGGTTCGAGGTAGCCGAGTTGCTCTCCGGAAACGAGGATCGCCGCCAGCGGTTTCGGCCAGCCGGCGAACATGACGTTGGCCGGGGCATTCGCCTTCGCGACCGATTTCGGAGCGACTTCCGGGGTCTTGCCCGGGTCCTTTGAGGTTTCGGACGACACCCTGGCAGTGGTCGCGACCCGGTCGGAACATCCGACGTAGGCCATCAATGCGACGACCGAAGCCAAAGCGACGAACTCCCGGCGAGGGGTTCGGGTCATTGTCATCCTTTCCGTTGAGGGATCGATCCATGGTCCCATGGGATGGCGAAGGCGGATGGCCGATGTTCAATGACCGATGGCCAAGTTTCGATCAAAGTCATCAGCCATCGGTTATTCCCGATCCGCCGTCGATTCGCCGGCCGCTTATTGGACGGCCGAATCCTGGACCCAGAGGCTGATCGGAACGCTGAGTTCGCCGGCCTTAGGGTGGTCGGTCTTCAGGACGATCTCGTCCTCGATATTGCCTGTGGGGGTTCCCGGGGGCACGGTCACGACCAGGCGGTATCGCCCTTTCTTGCGCGCGGGATCGGGAATGACATCGACCTTGAGTGCCTTTGGTGCGTGAGCCACCTCGAACTTGGTCTCACGGCCGCCGCGAACCGTGATGATCAACTCGCCACGATCGCCGACCTTGGAATCGATCTGGTGGCGCCGCAACACGGCGGGGACGAGATTGATCGGGCCGGCCATCTGCCCCGTGAGCACGAGCCGGACCTCGGGTTGCTTGGGGTGGTCAGTGGTGACGACCACTTCTTCTCGGAAAGCACCCAGGGCGAGTCCATCCTTGACGTTGATGGTCAACTTCGTGCCCTGTTCGATCTCCAGCAACTTGCAATCCTCGGCACTCAGCGGCTCTTGCTTGACGTCGATCTCTTTCTCGTTCGAGACCTTGAACTTGACGACCTTGGTTTCGACGCGGTCCCTCGAATAGATGACCGCGTTCATCAAGTGCTCGTGCTTGTCGTTCGAGATGTTCGAGTAGCCGATGATGCCGTCGGGGGGGAAGGTCATCACGGCGGGGAAGACTTTGCCGTGGACGTGGAGATCGAACGAGGGGTAGTTCGGGTCGTTCGTGCCGATTTTCGCCCCTTTGGAGTAGTCGCCGTTATTGTCGCGGGACTCGAATTCGAGCTCGATCTCGGTCGTTTCGCCCGGCGCGACGCTCGCTTTCTCGCCGTTCTTGAACTTCGCCAGCGTGCAGGAGCAGGTGGACTCGAGCATAAAGAGTTCCAGTGTCCCCTGGCCCGTGTTCTCGACCTTCCACTTGTGCTTGCCGGTCACATGCTGGGGGAGTGTCCCGAACTCATAGACGTGGGGCGTTTCGACAACGGCTTTGGGCTGAGGTCCGGCTTTGGGTGCGTTCAGGGTTCCCAGACCGACGGGAAGTGCGGTCTTGCTCGATGCGGCCGTGAGTTCCGGCATGGAACTGACGAGAACCGTGGCGCCCCCGGCGATCAGCACGACAAGCGCCGCCAGAATGATCCAGCGTTTCATGAGACGATGACTCCCTAAACGACCCGGAACGAGTCGATGCGATCGAAAATCCATGGATGACGCGAACAATTCATCGATCTTAAGGCCATCCCCGGGGGACGGTCAAGGCGACGCGAAACCGGCCCAGGGCTGTTTCGTTTTCAATGAACCGCGATGGCCGATGACCGATGGCCGATGACCACCGGAAGACTGGAGAATCTGGGGTGGATCGCGGTCTCATTTCTTGGTGATTGACCATCGGGCATCGGCCATCTTGAGAACTCCACGGCGAAAATGAAACCGCCCTGGAAACCTGCCCGCGAGGATTGCAAAGTCCCTTGGCAATCTACACCTCAAGCCGCGCAAAACACGGACTTACCGCCGAGATCGCAGAGAAATCAGGGAAAACTGATGTCTATGCCGTGTTCGGAGAATTTCCCGCCGTTTTGCTCATTTCCTCTCTGCGATCTCTGCCTCATTCGCTCATTTGCTTTGAAGTGCGCGCGGCTTGACGCCGCTTTGACAATGTCATCGCGGCCCGCGCAGGTAGGCGATCAGGTCGCGGAACTCCTGCGTGGTCATCGTCGCGTGAAGGTCGGCGGGCATGATCGAGGTGTTTTGCGGCTTGCGATCCTCGATCTCGCCGGATTTGACCACGATCCGCTCGCCTTTGGCGTCGGCGTAGGTCTGTTCGCCAGTGGCACTCTCATCGAGGAGGGTGCCGGTAAAGACCGTGCCGTCCTTGCGGGCGACGAGCCAGGCGACGAACTGGGGGGCGACTTCCTTGCTCGGGTCG
>JAYUFP010000413.1:0-16323 GCA_043738665.1 Isosphaeraceae bacterium | reverse complement strand
CAAGACGAACCTCGAACGGAACACGCCGATGGACGTGTTCGTTCGCGAGCTCCTCACGGCCAATGGTTCGGCCTACAAGAACCCGGCGGCGAACTACTACCGCATCAGCCGCGACCCGGAGAACTCGGTGGAGACGACGGCCCAGCTCTTCCTGGGTGTCCGGATCCAGTGCGCCAAGTGCCACAACCACCCGTTTGAGCGCTGGACGCAGGACGACTACTACGGCTTCGCGGCGTTCTTCTCGCGAGTCCGTCAGAAGAAAGGCGCCTTGCCCGACGACGAGGTCGTCTTCACGGCGAAGGACGGGGACGTCCGCCAGCCCCGCACAGGGCAAGTCATGAAGCCGAAGGCGCTCGGGGGACCGGTTTTTGATGACCCCAAGAATCCCGACCGCCGCATCAAGCTGGCCGAGTGGCTGACGGGACCCGACAACCCTTTCTTCGCCAAGAGCCTCGTGAACCGTGTCTGGTTCCACCTCGTCGGTCGCGGTATCGTCGAGCCGGTCGATGACTTCCGGGACTCCAACCCCGCCTGCAACGACGAACTCCTCGACGGCTTGACCGCGAAGTTCGTCAAGGAAGGGTTCAACCTGAAAGCGTTGATCGCCACGATCCTCGCGAGCCGGACGTACCAGCTTAGCGCCCGGACGAACGAGCTCAACGCCGACGACACGCTCTATTTCTCACACGCCTACACGAAGCTGCTGCCCGCCGAGGTCTTGCTCGACGCGATCTCGTCGGTGACCGGGACCACCACCCCGTTCGACGGCCTCCCCAAAGGCGCAAGGGCCACGCAGATCCCCGACGGCAAGATGGAAAACCCGTTCCTCAAGACGTTCGGTCGCCCCGCCCGCGAACTCGCCTGCGAATGCGAGCGGGAGAGCGATTCAAACCTCTCCCAGGCCCTCCAACTGATCGGCGGGGCGACGGTCAACGGCAAGCTCCGCGACGACAACGGCCGGATGGCGAACCTCGCCAAGAGCAAAAAGACTCCCGAGCAGATCACCAAGGATCTCTACCTCGTCGCCCTATCGCGGGAACCCAACGCCACCGAACTCGCCGCGTCCGTGAAGCACCTGGGAGCGACACCGGACCGAAGGCAGGCCGTCGAGGATCTGGGATGGGTGTTGATCAACTCGAAGGAGTTCCTCTTCCGACATTGAGATCGGGAGTTGTGAGTTAATCGCTCGACGGGTAGGGGTCCGTGATCCCTCGATTGCGGACCATCCTTTGGCTGATGCCGGATGTTTCTTGATCCCGAACCCTGCCGTTTTGTGGACTTACTTCTTACCACTCTCTACCGGCGTTTCCTCGGAATTCCCCCAGTCCGACCAGCCCTGGTAATAGTTCCGGGTCGGGAACCCCAGCCGCTCGAACACGAAGGCATCCACCGAGGCCCGACCGCCCCCCTGGCAATGGGTCACGATCGGTTCACCGGCCTTCACGCCGATCGCGTCGAGCTTGGCTCGAAGCGCCGTTTCATCGAGGAACCGACCGTCCTTGTCAACGAGCGTGTTCCATTCCAAGTGGCACGCGGTCGGGATACGACCGGCCCGTTTGGAGCGCTTTTCCGCACCTGTGTGCTCGCCCTCGGTGCGGGCGTCGATGACCTTCGCTTTGCCCTCTCCCTTGACGATTCCCAGCACATCGGCACGCGTCGCGGAACGCTCCGACCGGAATTTAACGGGAAACGGGCGGGGTATGACGGTCAACACCTCGTCGGAAGTCGGGCGATTTTCGCGAAGCCATAAGGGGAAATTGCCATCGATCAGGCCGACCCTCGCGACCCCGAGGTAACTCAAGAGCCACCAAAGTCGTGCCGCGTCGAGTTGCCGGTTGGCGTCGTAGATCACGACTTCCGTCTCCGGCCCGATCCCCAGCGGCGTGATCCACGACTCCCAGGTGGCGCGGTCGGTCAACGCCCCCGGCTTCGCGGCAAGCTTCTCGACGGCCTTGGCGTCGACCCAGACGGCCCTCGGGAGATGAATTCGGTCGTAGTCGGCCCGGGGACGGACGTCGAGCAAGCGTAGGTCGGGCGTGTTGAGACGCTTCTGAAGCGCTTCGAAGGAGACGAGTCTCGCGGCGGTTTTCGACGTTTCGGGCAGGCTCTGGGTGCCGATGAGCACGAGCGAGAAGACGAGTGCGAGCGAGATCGCCATGGGATAAGACTCCGTTGATCGATGAGAGGGTGGCGTGGCATCAGAAAGGAAAGCCCTCGGCGACCAGCTTCGCCGGCCTCCGGTCGCCTTGCGCGTGGAAGATTCGGGGCCGGTTCGGCTCGACGACGTAAAACCCGGCACTGACCGCCGGAATCACGACCAAGAATCCGATCAGAACCGCTTTAACCGCGTTCCCGCCGACCGTTGACACGACCGTTTCCGCCCCTTCCGCGATCAGTATCAGCAGGCTCGGGACCAGGAACAAGACGAGGCGTCCGTGGAACGGGTAGAGCCGAAGATACCCCGCTAACATCGCGAAAACCAGGGGGGCCGACAATAACCCCAACCCTCGCCGGTCCCGGCTCGCCGACACCCCGCATCCGACAAGAAAGAGCGCGAGGACGATCAACGCCGGCCCCTTCGCGCTCAGGCCCGGGATCGAGAAATCAAGCGGATTGGCGAACAGGAACGCGAACCGTCGCAAGGCCCAGGTGATGCTCGAAAGGCCCCCGGCGTGGCCCGGGAAGGCGAAATCCCAGAACTCGAACATGCTTCGCGCGTTCTGTAACTGTCGATGCGCGACCGATTGAACCGCGGCGATGCTGACCAGCCAGATCGCGCCGATGCCGACGAGTTCGAGAATCCGGCAACGTTCTCGTTTCGCGATCGCGGAAGCGATGAGAACGACGCCCACCCCCGCCAAAACGAAGACCGCGGGAAACGAAAACCAAGGGGTCAACGCGAGCCAGGCAAGGCTCCTGACGGAACGCCGTCCGGCCGCCGCGTGTTGCCCCGCGAGCGTACATAACAGGGCGATGGTCAGGTCGGTCGAATAAGGTTTCAATTCGGAGGCGAAGTAAATCACGTCGTCGGAAGTGGCGAACATCGCCAGCGCGATCAGCGCAGCTCGCGGCGTCAGGAATCGTGATGAGACTTTTCGAAAAAGGAAAAGCGAGGTTAATCCGCCGAGAAGCGGTAAAAGACGCAGACCAAGCCGATCGCCCCCTTGGATTTGACTGGCTGCATGTTCAATGACGAGGAACCCGACCGGAGCGAGCTGCGCCTCCGATAATGGCCCGAAAAGACCTCTCCAAGACGTGTGCTTGATGACCGCGGCGAGGGAGTTCTCGTCCATCCAGTACGTGCGGTTACGGAGATAAGCGACGACCTGGGCCAATACCCCATATCCAATAATGATCTCCACCATGAACTTCCGTGTCGCCGACAGGATGGCTTCGACGGGGATATCGCCACGCTGTCTCAATCGGAACCCCTTCCGGTTTCGAGTCGCTCGATCCCGACCCTGAATCCTCGCCGCCCGGCCTCGACGCGCGCCAATTGTATGACATCGGCAAGTCGCCCAGTCTGGCATTGCCTTTTTTCGGGTCTTGGCCAAGAATGCGGCCCGCTCTGCCTGACAGTCCTGCCTCGGATGATCTCGCCTACCCAGAACCTGATCGCCGCGAACGGGACCTACGGAAACAATCAGGGCAACCCCGCATCCAGGAAGGACGCGAGGGAAACACACGGCTGGCAAGGAGGCGCGCCGATGGCTCGATGGTTCGTCGACCGACTACCGCAGCAAGGAATCCCCTCGGTCAGCCTGCGACGGCTGCTCCCCGGCGCACGCTTCGTCGGGTGCGAGGATTTCGAGGTCTCCGGCTGCAACGCCGATAGCCGCCGTCTCGACCCCGGCCAGGTTTTTGTCGCCGTCCGCGGGGCCAAACACGATGGCCATGACTTCGTCACCCAGGCGTTGGAACGTGGGGCGGCCGGCGTCGTCGTCGAGCGCCCCGTCTCCGAGGCGGGCCGCCTCCAGATCGTCGTCCCCGACTCCCGCGCGGCGCTGGCTAAGCTTTGTCAGGCCCTTGCGGGTGACCCCTCCGAACAGCTCATGACCGTGGGCGTGACGGGTACCGCGGGCTCGACCTTGACGGCCGTTTTCCTCCGCGCGATCCTCGAAGCCGCGGGCGGCCGACACGGGCTGATCGCGGGGAACTCCTGGTCCGACGGCCTGGGAACTTTCCCCGTCGGCGCCGGAGTGAACAGCGCCGACGGGCTCGCGGCGATGCTCGCGGCGATGGTGGAGCGGGACTGCGTCGGCGCTGTCCTCGAAGTCGACTCCGAGTCCTTGGAACGTCGCCGCGTCGGCGGGATCGTGTTCGACGCCGCCGTGGTGACCGACCTCGGCTCCGCTCCTTCGGTGCCGAAAGACGAGTTGTCGGCACGTCGCAAGGCGGCGGCCAGGCTCTTCCGGCAACTCGCCCCCGGCGGCCTCGCGGTGGTGAATGCGGATGACCCTCATGCCGAGATCCTCGGCGCCGTGAATCTCGACGCACACCGCGTCGCCTTCGGTCTCAACGGCCCCGCCGACGTTTCGGCGAAGGTCGAGAGTCACGGTCGTGAAGGCTCCCGTTTCCTGCTCTCTGGATTCGATCGCGAGATCCGGGTCAACCTCCGACTCGCGGGGGAACCGACGATCTCGCACGCTCTGGCCGCCGCGGCGGTGGCGTGGGGTCGAGGTGTGGATGGTTCATCGGTGGTCGCGGGTCTGGAATCGGTGACGGGTCTTCCAGGACATCTCGACGTGATTGACGAGGGTCAAGCGTTTGTGGTCCGAGTCGACGAATCCCGGCATCCCGCCGCTTTGCGGGAAGCTCTGGCGACCTTGCACTCGGTCACCCCCGGTCGCGTCCACTGTGTCTTCGGGGCGGAAGGCCGGCCCGGCGACCCCCGGGCCACCCGCGGCCGCCATTCCCTCGCCGCCACCGCGGAGTCGCTGGCCGATCGGCTGACGATCACCAACGACAACCCCCGCACCGAGGACCCCGACCTGATTCTCGACGACCTTCTCGCAGGCTTCTGCCGCCCCGGCCGGGTGCGGGTCGAGCCTGACCGTCGTCGCGCGATCGAGGCGGCCCTGGCCGACGCCGAGCCCGGAGACGCGGTCCTGATCGCGGGCAAAGGACGGCAGACCTTCCAGATCTTCGCCGACCACGCCCTCCCGTTCGACGATGCCGCCGTCGCCAGGGAATGCCTGCGAGCCCAGAGACCGGGAAATCGACGGACGTCGGCCTGAAGGAAGCGGAATGAGAGGTCCACTCGGACCTCTCACGCGCCTTTGGTATGACGAAGCATCCCGGCAAGAACCCGACCTGTCGGCGTGTCGGCTTCAGCCACGTCTTCGGGAGTCCCTTCGGCGATCACGCGCCCCCCTTCCTCCCCGGCACCCGGGCCGAGGTCGATGACCCAGTCCGCCGCGGCGATGAACTGGGGTGTGTGCTCGATCACGATCAGGGAGTGTCCCAGGGTCAGCAAAGATCGCAGGGCGTCAATCAGCTTGGGGATCTCCGAAGGGTGAAGCCCGTTCGTGGGTTCGTCGAGCATGAAGACCGTCGGCGACTTCCCCGCGTTTCGCGTGATGGCTCCAGGCGATGAGCTGAGGTAATTCGCGAGCTTGAGCCGCTGGGCTTCGCCGCCGGAAAGTGTCGAGGCGGGCTGTCCCAGGCGGAGATATTCGAGCCCCAGGTCGAGCAAGGGCCGAAGTCTGGCCTGGACCATGGGACGCTGGCGGAAGTAGGAAAACGCCTCCCGCGCCGTCATGTCGAGCACCTCGGCGATGTTCCGGCCTCGGTAGGTGATCTCCAGCGTCTCGGCGCGATAGCGGGTTCCCCGGCATTCGGAGCAGCGGACGAGTACGTCGGGGAGGAATTGCATGTCGATCCGCAGGAACCCGTTGCCTTCGCAAGCGTCGCAACGGCCCCCTTCGACGTTGAAGCTGAACTTTGCCGCGGTGTAGTTGCGGAGCCTGGCTTCGTGGGTCGCGGCGAACGTCTTGCGGATCTCGTCGAAGGCCTTGAGGTAGGTCACAGGGTTGGAGCGACCGGAGCGACCGATCGGCGACTGGTCGATCAGGATCACGGCATCGACCCGGCTCGTGACGTCGAGCGCGTCGAACGGCATGCAAGGTCGATTCCGGCGGTCGATCCGGTTCCCGAGCGCGGGGAAGAGCGTGTCTTCGATCAGAGTGCTTTTTCCCGCCCCGCTGACCCCGCTCACTACGCAAAGCACCCCGAGGGGAATGCTCACATCGACCGACATTAGGTTGTTCCCCCGCGCGCCTTGGAGCACGAGATGGCCCTTATCCGGTTTCTTGCGTCGGTCTGGCACCGGGATCGTGCGTTTCCCCGTCAGGTAGTCGGCGGTGACGGACCCTTCGATGCCATTCAGCTTGCCGGGGGGCTCGACGAACACGATGTGACCCCCCGACTCCCCCGCGCCCGGGCCGATGTCGACGATCAGGTCCGCGGCGCGGATCACGTCGGCGTCGTGCTCGACGAGGACGACGGTGTTGCCCGCGTCGCAAAGCTCACGGATTGCCGCGATCAAGGGGCCGACGTCGTGAGGGTGGAGGCCCGTCGATGGCTCATCAAGGACGTAAAGCGTGTTCACAAGGCCCGAGCCCAGCGCGGCGGTGAGCTTGACGCGCTGGGCTTCTCCTCCCGCGAGGCGGTTCAAAGGCCGGTCGAGGGTCAATTCGTGCAGGCCGATCCGCTCCAGGGCGTCGAGTCGTCGGAGAACCTGAGCGACGACTTTTTGCGGGACGAGATTCGCCGAATCCTCTCGACAAACACGCTTCAAAATCGCTCGGACGGCCGAGATTTTAAACCCGGACAGCGTCGCGATGTCGAGGCCCCCGACCTTCACGGCAAGCGCCTCGGGGCGGAGCCGCGTCCCCCGGCAATCGGGGCAGACGATCGTGCCCGACCAGCGGGTCGCCAGCGACCGTGATTTTTTCTTTAACGCGCCCGTCAGGAAATCCCGAAGTCCGGGGAATCCGGCGGCAGGCGAACCGTCGAGGATCACCCGAACTTGAGGAGCCGACAGGGCTTGAAAGGGCACGTTCGTGGGAACGCCGAGTTTCTCCAACTGCACGAGCAATTGCTGGAACCCGGCGCGGTCCTTCGGAGCATTCCAAGGCACAATCGCCTCGTCCGCGATCGTCCGGGAAGGGTCGGGCACAACCTTGGCGAGATCGACTTCGACGACCTCGCCGAACCCCTTACAGGTGGGACACGCCCCGAGCGGACTGCTTGATCGGAAGAGCGCGGGGTCGGGGGCGGCGAATTCGCGGGCGCAACCCGAACAGCGCCAGCCCTGATAGAACGTGCGAGAGAGGCCGTGTTCGTCGATCACTCGGCAACGTGCGAACCCTTTCGTGAAGGCCGTTTCGATCGAGTCGAGGCGTCGGGCGGCGTTTTCGGTCCCTCTTTTGAGGCGGTCGACCACGACGTCAAGCGTGTCGTGGCCGACGGCAGGGGCGGGAACCGGTCCGTCTTCGAGAGGGACGACGGCCCCGTCGACCAAGACTCGCGTAAAGCCGCTTCGACGCAGCAGATGGGCCAGGGCGTCACGATCGGATTCGGGGCGGACGTTGAAAGGAAACGTGATGAAGTAGCGCGATCCTTCGGGGAGTTCGTCCGCGGCCCTTGCGACCGAAACCGGCGTCGCGGGGAAGACGTCAAGTCCGCAGTGCGGGCAGATCACGCGGCCGACCCTCGCGAATAGCAAGGTGAGGTGGTCGTGGATCTCTGTCGCGGTTCCGACCGTGTTCCGGGTGAGTGAATGAGATCGGCCTCGAAACGGAGAGACCGCCACGGCCGGGGGGAGCCCGTCGATCAGGTCGGCGTCGGGCTTGTCGAGCTTCTCGAGGAACTGGCGGGTGGACGCGGAAAAGGTTCCGATGTAACGTCGTTGCCCCTCGGTGTAAAGCGTATCGATCGCGAGCGAACTCTTACCCGCGCCACTGACGCCGGTCACGGCGATGACGCGATTGAGCGGCAGGTCGAGCGACAGATTCTTGAGGTTATGAACCCGGACCCCTCGGAGGCGGATGGCGAATTTCTGAACCACGTCAGTCGTCCATTCTTGGCGGATTACGACCGATTGTCCGACCCGAGTTCATCGTAACGTCCCTCGCCGGGAACCGGCATACCCGGACACCCGTGGACCCCGGTCGGGTGCGCGAAAGCCCCGGAAGTCGTTTGCGTAAGTATTCTGGGCGATGAAGGTTGGGTTTCGTACAGTCCTCGCCCGATTGACACCGGGAGCGTCGGCCTCTATAGTTGCGACGGGTTCGACGCGAATGCAATCACCTATCTCCGCGCGTCTCCCTCCGCTGAATCGCTGTGATGCGTCATGGATGTGCAACCGGGGAAAGTCCCCCGTCCCGAGAGACCCGGTCGATGCCCGACCCTGCGTTGCCCCCACGCCCTGAACGACCGGAGCCGTCCGGACTACCGTCGGCGGATTCGGCTTCGGGGTCAGGCTTGAAGCGGTCGGCGTACTCGGCGGCCGACCCGCCGACGGTGCGGAGGTCGGCGGAATCCGCCACGGGTTCTTCGGCGGGTGTCGAGCTCGTTGCCGGGGAACGGATCGAACCTCCGACGCCTCTGCCGCTGCCGCGGTCGGGCGAGCGGATCGACATGTTCACGCTCGAACAGGCGATCGGTGTCGGCGGCATGGGCGCCGTCTTCCGCGCTCTGGATAACAGGCTGGAGCGTCAGGTCGCCCTCAAGATTCTCCCTCCCGAGCAGGCGAACGACTCCGAAGTTGTTCAGCGGTTCTACCAGGAAGGAAGGGCCGCCGCACGGCTTGACCACGAGAACATCGCCCGCGTTTACACGATCGGCAACGACGGCCGGTATCACTACATCGCGTTTGAATACATCGAAGGGGCCACGATCCGCCAGCGGGTCGAGAAGAACGGCCCGCTGCCCGTGGGCGAGGCGATCAACTTCACGCTCCAGATTGCCGACGCTTTGGTCCATGCTTCCGAGCGGGGGGTCGTCCACCGCGACATCAAGCCGTCGAACATCATCGTCACGCCGCACGGCAGGGCCAAGCTCGTGGACATGGGCCTGGCCAGGAGATTCGAGCGCGGCGGAGACGACGGCCTGACGCAGAGCGGCATGACGCTCGGGACGTTCGACTACATCAGTCCCGAACAGGCGCGAGACCCTCGCGGGGTTGATGTCCGGAGCGACCTCTATTCCCTCGGTTGCACGCTTTTCCACATGCTCACGGGTCGGCCGCCGTTCCCTGATGGGACGGTCCTCCAGAAGTTGATCCAGCATCAAGAGGAAACCCCGCCGGACGTTCGGGTGCTGAACCCGGCCGTACCTCAGGACCTGGCGAGCATCCTCGTCAAGATGATGGCCAAGGACCGCGACCGGCGGTACCAGACCCCTGAGCAACTCGTCCGCGACCTGCTCACCGTGGCAGGGGCTCTGGGCCTGCGGTCGGTGAGTCCCGAAGGGCTCGTCTGGCTCGCCTCGGACACGCCGTCGGTCTGGGAACGGCACCTGGTCTGGGGTTTCCCCGCACTCGTGTTCAGCCTGATCGTCTCGGCCCTGCTCTGGTGGGGACGTGACCCGGGTACGCCTTCAAGTGTCGCCTCCTCCGACGTGGAGACGAATGTCAGCACGGTCGCTTCAAAGACGACGGACGCCGCACCTCCGAGAACGGTCTCGAAGACGAACGCCGGACCGAGGCGAACCGGCGAACTGGAGCCCCCAACGGCGGCGCCCGCCCCCGCGATCGTGCCCCGCGACATCTCCGCCGAATCGACGGAGGAACTGGTCGCGGCGATCGCGAACGCCCCTCCACGGTCGGTGATCGTGCTGACATCGAACGGACCCTATCAGTTCGGGGCGACCGCGGTCGGCGAGAAGCCGAGCGCGACGCGCTGGACGGGCCGCGACCTGACGATCCGGGCCGACACCGGAGTTCGCCCGGTCCTCAAATTGGCGCGTGAGCTGCCTTCCGGGTCGAACGCGCGTCCCGCCTTGCTCGACTTTGTGTCGAGTCATGTGACGATTGAAGGACTGGAGTTCGTTCTCGAGCCGGGCTACCGCGTCGAACCGCTGGCGGCGATCCGCGTCGAGGACTCTGACCTCACTGTCCGCCGTTGTCTTTTCCGAAGACCGGGGGGGGCCGACCCTTCGGGAAAGGGTCTCTCCAGGGTCGCCGCGATCGAAGTGAAAAACGCCGCGGCAGCGGGGCTGACCGCCGGATCTGATCGCCCACCGGCCTTGATTATGGATAAATGTCACGTCGATGGTGCCCAGGTGGGGGTGCTCGGATCCGGTGCCGTTGACGTTTCCGTTCGCGACTGCACGCTTGCGACCACCGAACCCGCCTTTTGGCTCGATAATGCACGGAGTGCGGCACCGATCGCCGGCGAGTTGCGGCTGCGACATCTCAGCGTGATGACGGCCTCCGCCCCCGTCTTTCGGTTCGAAGGCACCGCGGCAAGGGTCTGGCTTGACGATGCCGTGGTCGCCCCAACAGGCAACGCCGAGGCGACGCTGGTCGCTTCGGATACTCCGGAGACCTTGGTCTGGCACGGGCGGGCGAACCTCTATACGAAGGTCGGGACGTTTCTCAAACCCCTCGACCCGGCACGCGCCCGCGAGGCGATCCGCGACGCGACAGCCTGGAAAGAGACGTCCGACGACCAGCGCGAAAGCGGATCCGTGTTCCTCAAGAGCACCGTCTGGGCAGAGCCCGACCCCTCTCGGGCACTGGTGTCCGAGACTCTGAATCCGACCCGCATCTTCCGGCTGGCGGCGGAGAACCTCTCCGCATCGACCGACGTCGGCGTTCGACAAGGACCGTTCGGAACAATCGGTCCGCCGGTGAGGCTCGCCGCGAATTACCCTAGTCCATCCTCGGCGTTTCCGCCCGGCTCGATCCTGGGGAGCCTCGTGTCGGACCCGAGACCGAGCGAAGTGGTGGCTCCCGCGACGGGAGAACGCCCGGTGGACACCGTGGCAACCCGCCCGACGCCTGCGCAAGTCACGACGCCTCCCGCCGCCGCGATCCCCGTTCCTGATGAGACGCCGGGCGACGCGGGACCGGGACGCGTTGGCGAGTTGCCCGAGATGCCGGTCATGCCTCCGGCCCGGGAGAAAGTCGCGGGTGGCGATCCCGTGCTCCCCGGATCTGAACCTGTGCAACCCGCGGAGGCTAACGTCCTTCCGCCGGTTGTCGAAGCGGCGACGAACCCCGTGAAGTCATCGACGACCGTACCGCCGCGGAACGACCC
Organism: Isosphaeraceae bacterium; assembly: GCA_043738665.1. Taxonomy (GTDB): domain Bacteria; phylum Planctomycetota; class Planctomycetia; order Isosphaerales; family Isosphaeraceae; genus JAYUFP01. The sequence continues at coordinate 5,056 of JAYUFP010000413.1, read as the reverse complement.
GGCCCATGTTGAGATCCCTCTGATCCGTACGGCGGATCAGCTTCAGAAAGCCTTGAGCGATCCCCAATCACGCGCGGGCCTGCTCAGGATCGCGGCCGACGCCGACTGGGAACTCCCCGGCTCAACGATTCGCGGAACGGGTTCATGGCGGATTCAGGCGGAGGCGGGCAAGACCCGTCCCAAACTCCGGTTCCTGCCCGCGGCCACCGCCAGAAACGTCTCCGCAGGATGGGCGGCCCTATTCGCGCTGCGATCGGGATCGCTTCAGCTCGAAGGGATCGACGTGATCCTGCCGCGAGCCAACGCCCCCCGACAGGGGCGCTGGGCCGCGTTTTGGGTCCGGCCCGGAACCTACCTCAACCTCGTCAATTGCACCGTGACGATCGAGGGCGATCAGACCCCGTCGGCGATGGTGGCGGTCACGCCTACGGATCACGAGGAAGAGGAAGGCGTGACCGCGCCTGAACCGCTCGCGGCCACCATCCAGGCCAGCGACAGCCTCTTTCGGGTCGGCGGCGATCTCGTGGACGTCGCGGCGGGCAAGCGGCTTGTCATGGAACTGAACGACGCGCTCGTGGCGACCGGGGCCAGTCTGATCCATGCGCATGGGCTGCCCAGGGGCCAGACGGCGGAGCGCTTGAACCTGACGATACGGCAGCTCACCGCGCGACTGGGTAAAGGGCTCGTCCTGCTCGAAACCGCGCCAGGAGAGCCGGAGCTTCCCGTAGCCGACATCAACGCCCGCGACTCGATCTTCGCGACCAGCCCGAAGGACGCCCCGCTCATCTCGGTCGATGGGCAAGACGCCCCCGCTTCCATGCGGGACCGGATCGTGTGGGAAGGGCACGGCGTGGGCTACCACCAGATCTCCACCTACCGTCGCGACCAGTCGGCACAACTCGGCAGCTCACCGACTCTTTACGACCGACCGAGCTGGGTCGTCGCAGTCGGCTCCCGCGAGCTCGCCGCGTTCCACGGCGACCTGAAATTCCAGGAGGACTGGGACGACGATCTTCCCGCCTGGAGCCTGCGACGCGAAGACGCCCTGCTCTCGGCCGACTCCCCGCTCATGACCGCGGGCTGCGACCAGGCTCGGATCCCAAACCCTCCGCCTTCAAGCTGATTCCCGGCATCTCTCAGCGGGCGAGGCCGAACGCCGCCATGAGCATGCTGACGGCCTCGTCGCGTCGGCCATGCTCGGACGATTCAAGGGCGGCCATCAAGGCGTCGCGGTGCGACTGGCGGAACGGAACTCCCGAGTCCGCCGGAGGGCACTGTGGGACAAGTCGCCTGGCGATCTCCTTCGAAAGCCGGTCGAGCCCATCGCCCTGTTCGGCAGAGACGACGATGATGGAATCGCTCCAGGGTGTCCAGGCCTCGGGAAGGTCCGCCTTGTTGGCGACGATCAGGGCCGCGTCGAGCCGCTCGATCAGGCGGTGATCGTCCTCAGGCAGGGGTTCGGACTGGTCGAGCACGAGCAAGGTAAGGTCCGAATCCGCCTGCCGACGGCTCGCCAAGGCGATCCCCGCTGCCTCGATCGGGTCGCCCGCGGCGCGGAGCCCCGCGGTGTCGATGAGCTCCACGGGCCAGCCCTCGAAGGCGGTGCGGACCGCGAGGACGTCGCGCGTCGTCCCCGGAGTCGGGTCCACGATCGCGCGGTCGTAACCGGCGAGGGCGTTCAGGAGCCGGCTCTTGCCGACATTTGGCCGACCCGCGATCGCAACCTTCCAGCCGGTAACCAGCCGCGTTCCGACCTCGGCGCGGGCGATTAAGCTCTTGAGCTTCCGGGCGAAGCTCGCGAGATCGGACGTCCCGAGTTCGAGGAGTTCCACGAGTTCGCGACGCAAGGCGCCCCCCGCCTGTTCGAGGAGAATCTCGGAGGAGCGAAGAGTCGGGGCGTTCGCAAGGTCCGCCATGGCCTCGCTCGTGATCGGGCAGTCGTCTGACCGAGTGAGCCACCCTGAGGGCGTGGACCGTTCGGCTCCCCGGTCGATGACCGCCGAGAGCACCAAGGCAATCGGTTCCGGCCCGCCGTGGCAGTGGAACTCGACTTCGGGAGGGGCGGAGCCGTCCCCGTGGATGACCGCCACGACCTCGTCCCCCTGCCCCACGCCGACCCTTCCGAACCTCGGACGGTCGCGAGGCCCTTGCGCCAATCCCTGAGCCTTCGCGGGTTTGAAGGCAAGGTCGGCCACCTCAACGGCCCTCGGACCCCAGATCCGGACCACGCCCAGAGCGCCTCGGGCACTCGCGGTCAACACACAGACGCGGGTCGGTAACGGACGATCCGCGCTCATTGAGGGAATCCGACGCGTGCAAGTCCCCGCAGCACCAGGTCGGGAACGACCTCCGCGTTTTCCCGGGCAATCGACTCGCAGAGCGTCGATGCGTCCCCTCCGGAGAAGACGACCCAGGGGTTTCCGTCAAGCCCGATCGCCTGGCGGGTCAGGAGCTCTCGGACGGACCCGACGACCCCCCAGTAAACCCCTGCCCGAAGCGCAGGTAGCGTCGAACGCCCCCACGGCGGAGGGTCCGGGACGGGCTCGATCTCGGGGAGTTGGGCAGTGAGCAGGTGCATGGCCCTGGCGGAGAGGTTAAGACCGGGGGCGATCGCTCCGCCTTGCCAGACGCCGTCATTGCCGATCCGTTCCACGGTGATCGCCGTGCCGCAGAGCACGACGAGTCCCGGAGTCTCCGGTGGTTTCAACGCCCTTGCCCCGAGGACCGCGAGCGCGCGATCGGCCCCCGCCGTGTTGGAGTTTTCGAGGCTGTGACGGACGGGGACGTCGGCCGCCGAATGGTACCAGGTCACGTACCCGACCGACCTCGATTCGAGGAACGACGCCAGACGCTTCGCGAGCGGGGGGTTGACCGAAGCGATCCGCCAGCTTGCAGCGGAGTTTCCCGAAGGATCCCACTTCGCCCACTGGCCGTCCCATTGCGAAGGCTGATCCAGGGGCAGCGCGACCACTTCGCTGACCTTGCCATAGCGGTCGATCCGTCCCCATTTCAGACGGCTGTTCCCAAGGTCGGCGACGATCCGGAGCGGATGATGACCATGTACGTCGGACGGCCGGGTTGACATGACGTGGCGGACCCTAAGCCTAAGCCTCGGACGATTCGGGCTCAACGTCTTCGGCGTCCGGCGGGACGGTGACTTCAACCGGAACGGCGGCGGGCTTCGGCGGGGCGATCTCGTCGTCTCCCACGGCCGGAAGCTGTTCGAGCCGGTCGGCGATGCGGTGGATCAACTGGGGAATTCCCAGGCCGGTCACCGCGGAGATGCGCAGCGGGGTCTGCCCAAGCTCACGGGCGATCCGTTCGGCCGCTTCGGTCGCGTCGGTGACGTCCAGCTTGGTGATGACCAGCAACTCGGGTCGTTTCGCCAGCGCGGGGCTGTAGTATTCGAGTTCCTGACGGATCGTCCGATAATTGGCGACCGGGTCCGAGCCGTCGCTGGGTGAGGCGTCGACCAGGTGGACAAGGAGCCGGGTCCTCTCGACGTGCCGCAAGAACTCGTGCCCGAGCCCGTGGCCTTCGGAGGCGCCCTCGATCAGGCCGGGGATGTCGGCGACGACGAACGCCCGGTCCTCTCCGGCGTGGACCGTGCCCAGGTTCGGATATTTAGTCGTGAACGGGTAGTCGGCGATCTCCGGATGGGCCCGTGAGATTCGGGAGAGCAAGGTTGACTTCCCGGCGTTGGGGAGCCCGATCAGGCCGACATCGGCGATCACCTTCATTTCCAGGGTGATCCAGCGCTCCTCGCCGATCCCCCCCTTTTCCACCTGCCGCGGGGCGCGGTTGGTCGAGGACTTGAAGTGGGTGTTGCCGTGCCCCCCTTTGCCCGAGACGGCCACGATCACCATGTCTCCGACCTGTTTGAGGTCGCGAAGGACGTGACCGCGGTCGCGGTCCCGGATGATGGTCCCGACCGGGACGTCGATGCTGAGGTCGGCGGCGTTGCGGCCGGTGCAGTCCGACCCCTGGCCGTGTCCGCCGCGTTCGGCTTTCCAGTGGCGCTGAAAGGACAGGTGGGCGAGGTTGGTGAGCCCTTCGGTGGCGCGAAGGATGACGTGTCCGCCACGGCCGCCGTCACCGCCGTTGGGGCCGCCGCGAGGTACGTACTTCTCGCGGCGGAAGCTCAGGCAGCCGTTGCCGCCGTCACCGGCCTTCACGAAAAGTGTCACTCTGTCCACGAACATGACCCAAACCCCCGACCGTCAACAGGTGCTCAAAAGGCTGCGGACACGAAGAAACCCGGTTCCTTCAAGAAACCGGGCTCAAAGGCTGCGTTTTTAAAGGGCGAGTCCGCGTTCGGCTCAGACCGTCGCGGCGGCGAGAGGGACCACGTTGATCCGGCGGCCGTCGCGGTCGAACTTCACGGTCCCTTCGATCAGCGAATAGATCGTCCAGTCGTTGCCCACGCCGACGTTGCGCCCTGGCGTCCACTTCGTGCCGTTCTGTCGGCAAATGATACTGCCCGGCTTGGCCGTTTGGCCGCCGTACAGCTTGATCCCCAGCATCTTGGGATTCGAGTCGCGGCCATTGCGGCTGGACCCCTGCCCTTTCTTGTGAGCCATCGATTCGTCCTGTCGGAACCGGTTTTCGTTGGATCGACCTGGCGATGACGTCTTTCCACTCCCATTATCGTAAAAAACGGGAGAGGAGATCCGCCATTCCAAACCGTCTATCATATCGGAATGGAGGCCCGTGGAACAAGGTCGGTTTCGGAGCGGTTAAGGGCCGTTTCCGCTTCGATGGACCGAGATGCCCGATGCCCGATGGTCGATGACCAAGATAAGGAAACCGCGATCTTCCCGAATCGGTTGGCCTTCCTTTGACCATCGGTCATCGGGGATGATCGCGTTCGCCTGGAAACAGCGTCCGTCTTCCTTTGGTCATCGGACATTGACCATCGGTCATCGGGCATCTCAGTCCGTCGAGAACGAAACAGCCCGCTGAACCGTAACGCCGTGAATGCCCTTGCGTCCGGAGGATGGATTTTCGGAGGATGAGGGCCGCCGGGGCGTGGGCTTCCGTGGTTGAAAAAGGAAGG
>JAYUFP010000412.1:0-5649 GCA_043738665.1 Isosphaeraceae bacterium | reverse complement strand
GGCCACCTTCTCCCGGGGGGAGAAGGACGGACTTGGCAATCCGCCTGCTGTTCCGGGCCTTCGGTCAATTCAAGCCCGTCATGCCCGCGCTCAGATCCCAGAGCTTCCGTGCGGCCTCGACGTCCTGCGACGCCGCCGACGGTTTGCCCGGCTTGCACTTGTCGAAGTACTTGCCGGAGACGCCCTCGACTTCCGGCGAGGTCGCCAGGTCGATCGATGTCTTCGCCCCGGTCTCCGGCTCGATCGCCAGGAATCTTGCGAATTGCTTGAAGAGCCAGCCGATCCGCCCTTTGTCGATGAAGAAGTTCGTGCGGACGAACCCCGGGTGGAGGCAGTTGGACGTCACGTTCGTCCCTTCGAGCCGACGCGCCAGCTCGTTGCTGAAAAGGATGTTGGCGAGCTTCGACTGCGAGTACGCCCGGAACGTGCGGTAGCGGCGCTTGCCTTCGAGGTCGTCCCAGTTCAACCCGCGTCGCATCGCGCGGTGGGCGTCGGAGGCGACGTTCACGACCCTGGCGGGTCCGCTCTCCTTCAAGCGGTCCAGGAGCAGGTTCGTCAGCAGGAAATAGCCGAGGTGGTTGAGCGCCCAGGTCATCTCGATGCCGTCGACGCTCTCGGTCCGCTTGGGAAACATGGCCCCGGCGTTGTTCACGAGGACGTTGAGGCGTGGGTAAAGTTCCTTGACCTCGTTCGCGAGCCGACGAACTTCCGACTGAGAGGACATGTCCGCGACGATCGAACGAATTTCCAGGTTCCCTGTCGCCAGACGGAGCGCCTTCACCGTCGCGTCGCAACGCATCGGGTCGCGGCCGACGAGAATCATCGACGCCCCGCACCTCGCCAGCGCCTCGGCGGTGACCGCCCCGATACCCGCCGTCGCGCCGGTGACCAGGCAAGTCTTACCCGCCATCGATGGGAGCTCATCAGGCGAATTCGGCATCATCACGCTCCAAGACGAGGGAATCACGGGACAGGCGGCGGGTTATTCACGAAGTTATGTTGTAGAGGGCTGTGAACTTCGAAACCATCCCTCTTTCTCGAAGGGCCTCGATGATCGACACTGGCCATTTTCCGGATTAACTTGAAAGCGCTTCTGCCCGAAGTGCTGTAGGTCGTCCGCCACGGAGCCGTTTGCATGAATCGCCTCCCGACCGTCGCCCTGATTTTCCTCCTCGGACTTTCCGCCGACGCCCATGCGTTTCAAGGCGGTCCGCCGAGCCTGGAATCTCAGCTCCTCCTCGAAAAGCCCGAAACGCTCGTCGAGGCGGCGTGCAAAAACGGCGACGTCGCCAGAGGCGCCCTGATCTTCTTCCGCCCCGAACTCGGCTGCGCGAAATGCCATGACGCGGTCGACCACCCGACGCCCCTCGGCCCCGACCTCACTCGGATCCGTGCCCCGTTCGAACCCAATGCGGTGATCGAAGCCATTCTCGCCCCCTCGAAGCAAATCCTCAAAGGCTACGAACCCGTCACGGTCGCGACAAAGGACGGAAAGGTCACCAGCGGGCTCTTCGCCGGGGAAGACGACTCGGCCTTGCTCATCCGCGACGCGGCGAAAGACGGCGAGACGATCCGCGTCCTGAAAAAGAACCTCGACGAGCGAAAGAACGGTGGGCTCTCCGTGATGCCCGCGGGCCTGGTCAACTTGCTGTCAACCCGCCAGGATTTTCTCGACCTCGCCGCATACGTCCTCGAAATTCGCGGGAAAGGCCCGGCCCGCGCCCTGGCGCTGCGTCCGCCGGCTTCGCGACTCATGCCCGCGCCGTTGCCGGAATGCGAGAAGAACCTCGACCACTCCGGATTCATCGCCGGAATGGGCAAGGAAAGTTTCAAGCGCGGCGAAGCCATTTACAACCGCGTCTGCACGAACTGCCACGGCACGAAAGACAACCCCGGCTCCTTGCCGACGTCGCTCCGGTTCGCTTCGGGAACATTCAAGAACGGCGGCGACCCCTTCAAGATGTACCAGACCCTGACGCGCGGGTTCGGCATGATGACCGCGCAGCCTTGGATGGTTCCCGAACAGAAGTACGACGTCATCCACTACATCCGCGAGGCCTACCTCAAGCCATTCAACCGTTCGCAATTCACGGTCGCCGACCGTTCGTATCTCAACGGGTTACCCAAAGGTTCGGAGCGCGGACCGAGACCCTCTCTGATCGAAACGTGGTCGGCGATGGATTACGGGCCGAGCTTCATGGGGACGATTGAAGTCGGCGAAGGACATTCGAACATCGCCTACAAGGGGATCGCCGTCCGTCTCGACCCCGGACCCGGGGGCGTTTCGCGAGGGTCACGGTTCGTGGTTTACGAACACGATACGTTGAGACTTGCAGGCGCGTGGTCGGGTGCGGGCTTCATCGACTGGAAGGGGATCAACTTCAACGGCGAGCACGGCATTCACCCGCATGCCGTCGGGAAAATCACCTTCGAAGCGCCCCCCGGTCCCGCCTGGGCAAACCCCGAGACCGGCAAGTTCGACGACCCGAGAATTCGAGGCCGCGACGGCTTGCCCTACGGCCCCTTGCCCCGGACCCGGGCGCATTACCGCGGGACCTATCATCACGGGAACCGCGTGATCCTGTCTTATGAAGTGGGCGGAACCTCGATCCTGGAAAGCCCGGGACTTGAGGGCTCCCACGTTTCGAGAACCCTCGAGATCGGCAAAGGAACCCGTGACCTGGCGCTGCGGTTGGGTTCGGGCGCGGTGAGCATTGGGGGATTGCCTGTGTCGCGGATCGTCGTGGAAGACGGATTCCAGGTGCTCCGGATTCCCGCGTCGCAGTCGCCCCGACTCTTGAAAATCGTGATGGCGAAGGGGGACGGCGGAACGGCTGTCGAATCGCTTTCGCCGTTGACGCGCGGAGGCCCTCCGCGCCGGCCGGAAATCCTGAAAACACGAGCGATAATTGGCAAGGACGACGGTCCCTTCGCGGTCGACATTGTCACGCACCCCAACAGCAACCCCTGGCTCGCCCAGATGCGGTTCACGGGTCTCGACTTCTTTGAGAGCGGCAAGCGACTGGCGACTTGCACCTGGGACGGCGACGTCTGGCTCGTGGACGGAATCGACGACCTGGCCGGCGAATTATCGTGGCGAAGGATCGCTTCGGGCCTGTTTCAACCGCTCGGCCTCAAGATCGTGGACGGACAGATCCACGTCCTCTGCCGCGACCAGATCGCGATCCTCCGCGACCTCAACGGCGACGGCGAGACCGACTTTTATGAAAATTTCAACAGCGACCATCAGGTGACCGAGCACTTTCACGAATTCGCGATGGACCTTCAAACCGACGCCGAGGGCAACTTCTATTACGCCAAGGCCGCAAGGCACGGGCTCAAGGCCGTCGTCCCCCAGCACGGCACGCTCTTGAAGGTGAGCAAGGACGGCAACAAGACGGAGATCCTCGCCACCGGCTTCCGCGCCCCCAACGGTGTCTGCGTGAACGCCGACGGCACGTTCTTCATGACCGACCAAGAAGGCTTCTGGCACCCCAAGAACCGGATCAACCTCGTGAAGAAAGGGGGTTTTTACGGCAACATGTGGGGATACCACGACGTGACCGACCCGTCGGACTCGGCCATGCAACAGCCCCTGTGCTGGATCACCAACGCCTTCGACCGCTCGCCCGGCGAGATCTTGCGGGTGACTTCGGACGCCTGGGGTCCGTTGAAAGGTTCTTACTTGAACCTCTCTTACGGGATGGGGAAAGTTTTTGTTGTGCCGTTTGAAACGGTGAACGGACAGGTCCAAGGCGGCATGAGCGAACTCCCCGGGGCAAATTTCCCGACCGGAGTGATGCGGGGTCGATTCCATCCCACCAATGGTCAGCTTTATCTCTGCGGAATGTACGCATGGGCGGGGAACAAGGAACAGCCCGGCGGGTTCTACAGGCTTCGCGCCACGGGGAAGCCGATGCATGTTCCGGTCGGTCTGCACGCGTCGAAATCGGGGATGACCTTGAAATTCAGTGATCCGTTGGACCGTCTCGCGGCGACGGCCGCATCAAATTATGCGGTCCAGACGTGGTCATTAAAACGGACCGTCAATTATGGTTCCAAGCATTATGATGAACAGACGTTGAACGTGAAATCCGCGGCGCTTTCCGAAGACGGCCGGTCGGTCTCCCTGGAGATTGAGGGGATGAGGCCGACGTGGTGCATGGAGATCGCGTATACGGTCAAGGGGTCGAAGGGAGAGGCGGTGACGGGGCGGATTGATAACACGCTACATGTTCTTGAACCGTGAGCATGCGTTTTGATTGAGTAGTGAAAGACCTGCCATCACTCGTTCCCACGCTCTGCGTGGGAATGCCGTCTTGGACGCTCCGCGTCCGCATTTCCCGGCATCAGACGAAGACGACGCAGAGCGTCGAAGACGGCATTCCCACGGAGGACCGTGGGAACGAGCATAGGCTCGGGGCACCACAGGCGGTATCTATTCCGAGCGCGTAAGCCCTGGCCGACGCGCTCGGGTTTAGAGTATCGAACCGCGTGGCACGCAAACCGTCATTGTTGCATTAATCCACCAATGAGAATGCATCTCAAATCGTCCACGGCGAACGATAGGGCCGGGAAAGCATGGCCGAGGCTTCGGCGTCGCCCTTGAACGTCTCTGTGCTCGGATCCCAGTTGATCTTTCGACCCAGTCGCACGGCGATGTTGCCGAGATGACAGACCGTCGCGCTTCGGTGGCCGATCTCGACGTCGCAAATGGGCTTCTTGCGGGACTTCACGCAGTCGAGGAAGTTCTGGTGGTGGTCGTCACTCTTGTAGAGGTGAACGTCCGACGCCGAGAGCGTTTCCTTGGCGATCTCGCTCGGAGTGCTGACGATCTTGGAACGGTCGACCGCGAGCTTGCCTTCACTGCCGATGAACGTGCAGCCCTGCGGAATGTCTTTCCGCCCCTGGCCGACGACGACCGTCACGCCGTTCGCATAGGTGTGCGTGACGCGACAGGCCGTCGTCACTTCGTACCAGTTCTCGGGGTGGAACGTGGCGGTCCCTTCGGTCGAGATCGGGCCGCCGTCGTCCATGCCCAAGGCCCACTGGGTGATGTCGAGGTGGTGGGCTCCGAAATTGGTCATCTGGCCGCCGGAGTAGTCCCAGTAGAACCGGAAGTTGTAGTGGACGTGCTTGGCGTTGTACGGTTTCTTGGGAGCCGCACCGAGCCAGAAGTTGTAGTCGAGCACGGCGGGAGGGTCCGAATCCGGCACCGGCGGTCCGTCCCAGTTGACGTCGGGGATGCCCACGAGGACCGACTTGACCTTGCCGATCTTCCCGGAGCGGACCAACTCGCAGGCGAGGCGGAACCGGGCGTCGGAACGCTGCTGGCTCCCCGTCTGAACCACGCGTTCGTGCTTGCGGGCGGCGTCGACCATCTTCCGGCCTTCGGAGATCGTCAGCGAGAGGGGCTTCTCGCAATAGACGTCCTTGCCGGCCTGACATGCGTGGGTCGTCATCAAGGCATGCCAGTGGTCGGGCGTGGTGATCACCACGGCGTCAATGTCTTTGCGGTCGAGAAGCTTCCGGTAATCTTGGAAGGTCTCCGGCGTCTTCGATCCGGTCGTCTCGACGAGCTTCACGGCGGCGGCGAGAACGTCCTTGTCGATGTCGCAAACCGCCGCGCGTTCGGAGCGCTTCCGGAAC
>JAYUFP010000411.1:0-1763 GCA_043738665.1 Isosphaeraceae bacterium | reverse complement strand
TTGGCCGCCGGCCTCGACGATTTCCGTGGCGGCATAACCGGCGGATCGAGCCGCGCCCGAGGGGTTGGAAAACACCTCGATCCGGTTCTTGGGGATGTTCTCGATCCAGTAGACCGGAATCCCCGCCTCGGCGTACAGGGACCACATGGGGCCGCGGTCCTTGCGATAGGAGGAGTCGGACACCTCGGCGACGAGCGCCAGGTTTCCCGCCTCGGGGCCGCGCGCCCGGTACGACTCCCGAGGACCGCGAGCCACGGCGACGTCCGGTTCCGGGCGCGACTTCGAGCCGAGCACGACCGATTTCTCCTCCCGGACGGAAAGGCCCGGCTCGACGAAGGCGCGGAGAAGTCGAACGAGCGCGTCCACGGCGAAGTTGTGTGGGTCTTTTTTGGTCATCCTCGTGACGAGACGCCCCCGTATCAGCTCCACCCGCGTTTCGTCCGTCAACACCCCGGCATCGATCATTTTCAGAAATTGCTCGACGCTCAGGCGGTACGGGACCAACCCCGTTCCCGTCTCGGGCGGCGACACCGCCGGCTTGACCTCGGTGGCCATCACGAACCCCCTTTCGCTTGCAGGGCGAGGACGCCGCGCGGCTGGCGTGTGTTGGCGATGATTGACATGATCGGCTCCCCCCTTTTTCTTGGTAGACGCGTCGGCTCGGTTCATGGCAGCACGTCGTTCACGGCGATCTTGCCGACTTCGATCCCGTCGATGACGACGGGGACTTCGGCGCCGGGCGAATAGGTCGTCTGCCGCCGATATTTCGCCGACTCGCCGCGCCCGGAAGGGTCGGTGTACACCTCGACGGCGCGGCCTTTCAGGTTGATGATCCAGTACGTGGGCACTCGCGCCGCGGCGTAGCCGTGCCATTTGACGCCTCGGTCGGTGGGATACGAGGAATCGGCCACCTCGACAAGGATCGGCAAATCCTTCGCGGTCGGTTGGCTGCGCCGATGGCGGTCGAGCGGCCCGCGCGCGACCGCGAGATCGGGCTCGGGACGCCAGTAACGGCCCAGGACGACCGCCTTTTCTTCGCGGACGATCCAGTCGGGGGAGGGGAGAAGGATGCGAAAGAGAGCGCCGAGCCGGAGGATTGAGAAGTCGTGAGGTGCATATTTAGTCATTTGCTCAACGAGGACGCCCCCGAGGAGTTCGACATCGTCCGCTTCGGTCAAGACGCCCGACCGAGCCATTTGCTCGACCTGCCGGACGGTGAGCCGGTACAGCCTCGGTTCCGAGTCGATGGCCCTCGCGCGGGGCCTGCTCACGGTCGCCATCACGCATCCCCTTTCGCTCGGGGCACCAGAACGTCGCGAACCCAACCACGCACGAGCTTGATCCATGAGGTCTCATTGCCGGTCTGGGGACGACTCACCCAGTCGAAGATTTCGGTTGAGGACAAAAACGGAAAGGACACGCTAGCCGGGGATTCGGAGTATCGACCGTCGGGCTGGAGCGAGAGTATTCGTAAGGCTGCGCCGTCGCAGACCCAGACCTCGGGCACGCCGAACCGTCGCCAGACCTCGACCGCCGCGTCGGCTTCGTGGGTGTTGACCGCCTCGACCGCCAGATCCGGGGGCGGGTCTTTGCGGAGGTGGAGATCACCCGTCCCGACGATCCGCGATGCATTGGCCAGGTAAAACGTCTCATCCCCCTCGACCCCGCCGCGCTTCTGGCGGCGTCGGAACGTCGTCGATCGCGCCGGGACGCAAGGGAGGTCGAGTTCCTCGACGACCAACCGGACGAACTGTCCGAGCCGG
>JAYUFP010000410.1:0-1763 GCA_043738665.1 Isosphaeraceae bacterium | reverse complement strand
AGGACATGAAGACCGGGAAGGGCCGGCCGGGGGCGAGGGTGCTCGTCGCACAAGGCGGCGAGGTGATCCTTGAAGGGAAGACAGGTGCCGACGGCGTTCTCCTCAAGTCCTGGGAAAAGCCTCGAAATGCTCCGCCCGCCGCCGCCGATGCTCCGGCGCAGGTGCCCCCCGCGCCTCCGCAGTGCGGACCCGAGGGCGAAGCGCAGCCGAGGGTCGCCGTTCCAGAGGCCGACGACGAAGCGCCTGCTACGCCGCTGGCGATCGGGTCGGGGCTGACCTACCTCGTCATCGACGGCCCCCACGTCGCCGGTTCCGGACTTTCGGTACCCGCCACGGTTTCGCAAGGGCTGTCAGCTCGTGCTTACATCTACACGGATCGGCCCGCCTACAGGCCGGGCCAACGAGTGGCGCTTCGGGGGATCGTCCGCGAGATCAGAGAGGGTCAGTACGCCAACGCTCCCAAGGCCGTTTACAAGCTCGAAGTGACGGACAGCCGAGGACGCCAGATCGTCTCCAAACCGGTCACGCTCTCGGATTTCGGGACGTTTCACGAGAGCCTTCCTCTCGATGGCGGAGCGCCCGTGGGGACTTACCGCGTTCGGCTTTATCAACCCGGCAAGAGCGACTTCGCCGGGCAGTTCGAGGTCCAGTCCTACCAGCTCCAGAAGACAGACCTCAGCTTCGACCTTGAAAAGACGGTCTATTTCCGCGGCGAGACCGTCAAAGGCGACCTGATCGCACGATACCAATACGGCGCTCCCGCGGCGGGCCGGCCGATCGTCGTGCGACTCCCCGATGGCAGGATCTTACGCGGCGCAACCGACGCCTCGGGCAAGTTCCACGTCGAATTCCCGACCGAGGGATTTGCGCAGGAAATGCTCCTCACGCTCGTCGCGCAGTTGCCCCAGGATGGTGTCGCCGCGACGGCGAACGTCTCCCTGGCGATCCGGGCGTTTGAGGTCGCCATCAAGACGAACCGGGATGTTTATCTTGACGGCGAGTCTTTCCTGGCGACGGTCAGCACCCGGGATGCACTCGGAAAGCCGACCGGTGAGAAACTCTCCGCGACGTTGATCAAGGTCGTCACGCAGAACAACCGGACGACCGAACGCGAGGTGACTCGCAAGGCCGTGACCACCGACCCCAAGACGGGAACCGCCACGGTCTCACTCAAGGCCGACGACGAGGAAGGGGGCTCGTTCATCGTCCGAGTCGCAGGGACTGACCGGTTCGGCAACCCCGTGGTGACCGACCGGGCGCTCTTGATCTCGGGCAAGAAGGACGCCACCAAGCTCCGTCTGCTGGCGGACCGGCTCGATTACAAGGTCGGCGAAGAGGCGAGCGTCAATCTTCACAGTCGCGGCAAGGCGGGGACGGCCCTCCTGACGTGGGAGGCCGATCGCATTCTGTCCTACCGGATCGTGACTGTATCCGAGGGCGATAATGCCGTCGCCTGGGCCGTGGACGGCCCCCAGTTCCCGAACTTCACGTTGACCGCCGCGCGTATGGCGGGCACGGAGTTCGACGAGGCGCGCCTTGATCTCCGCGTCGAACGCGACCTCCGCGTGACGCTCACGCCGGTGAAACCGGCGGTCGAGCCTGGTGGGGAGATTACCGTCGAAGTGACGACCGTCGATCAGCTCGGAAGGCCGGTCGCGGCGGAGATCGCGCTGGCGATGGTTGATCGGTCGCTGCTCCGCCAGTTCGCCGACAAGATGGAGGCGATCGGCGCGTTCTTCTACAACCAGACGAGGACCGGCGCG
>JAYUFP010000409.1:0-5653 GCA_043738665.1 Isosphaeraceae bacterium | reverse complement strand
GGCTGAAGCCCTGGGCTACTGACCGTCGCCCCTTCGGGGCTAAAAATCGAGGCTCTGTAACAGCTTACGGCTAATTCAACGGTATTGGGGTTAGGGGGGTGGCGGCCGAGACGTCGGTCGTGCGTCACCCACCCTGGCCCCCCTTGCGACGGGGGGGAAGTTTGCTCGCGCACGACCATTGTCAAACTGCCAATGCCACCCGATTACGGCTGATCGACGGGCGCCTTGATCAACACGGGCTTCCCATCGACGAGCATCAGGATGTCGCCGCGGAGGGCGATGCTCCCTTGACGGCCTTCCCTCGCCAGCTTGGCCGCGAGGTCGCGGAATTCCTCGGACCCGAACGTGATCACTTTCTCCACATGTTGTTCCGTCGCATTTCCCACGAGTCGGCTATCCACCCAGCGGGTTCCCCGCTTGTAAAAGGCAAGGTCGCAGACCTGTTGAACCGTCGTGGTCGCAACTTTGTTCATCGAAGAATCAAGGTATTCGTTCCTGGGATTCACGCAGGTCATTGCCTTTTGAATCTGATTGTTGACGTCCTGGTTCACCGACGAGAGCCCGCTCCTGGTGTACATCGCACGGTCGCGGAGGCGGTTCTGGGCCTCGGAAAACACCTTGTCCTTCCGCGAGAAATCCGTGCCTTCGAGCGCGAGGAACGACGTGTATTCGGTCAGGATGCCGAATTCGGTCGAGAGCCTCACGATCTCGTCGACCAGTTCCTTGTTCGCCGCGCTCGGCGTCTTCTTGGCCTGGTACGAGACGACGCCCGAAGAACCCCCTTGCTCGCGGATCGCGTCCACGAGCATTCCAATTTTCCGGCTCGCCCAGAGGCGGGGGACGAACCCGTTGCGGGTCGTCGCGTTGTCGAGCCCAAGACGGAACTTGAACACGCGAGCGGTCCCGCGGTAGTTCCCCCTCAGCGTGAATTCCAGCGGCTCGTCGCCCTTGTATTGCCCGAGAAGCACGATCTGGTCGCCCTCGAAGACGTCCGGGATTCGCCCGGGGATCAGTTCGCGGGCGTGAACCCGGCGCTCGTCTTCGTTGACCGTGAGATTCGGGTCGGCCAGCACGGGTCCGCGGAGACGCTTGAAGACGTCGGCAACCTTGACCTCGACGTCCTCCGAAGGGAGCACGAACGTCGTCGTCGCCCGGCTCTCATACGCGATCTTCTCCAGCAAGGGCGTGTTGACGTCCACGCCGACGCCGAACGTGAAAACCCTGCGGTTATGCGGGTTCCCCTTGCGCCCCAGTTCGCGGATCGAGGCTTCCGAGGTCTGCCCCACGGTCGGCAGGCCGTCGGTCATGAAGAGGACGATCGGCAAGGTGCCTTCGCCGGGAGGCTGTCGGAGCGATTCGAGGAGGGCGTCGTGGATGTTCGTCCCGCCGCGGGCCGTCATGCCTTCGAGGAACTCGGTCGCATCCTTCATGCTCGAACGCGACTTGCGGACGGGCTTCGGGGAGAACGGTTCCACGGCCTCGTTGTAGAGGATGACGTTGAACGACTCCCCTTCGTCGAGCCCGGCAAGGACCTGCAGCGCGGCCTCACGGACCTGCTTGAGCTTCTCGCCCCGCATGCTTCCGGAGCGGTCGATGACGAGCGTGACCTCGCGCCTGAGTGCCTTCGCCTCGTCCGATATCTTCCGCGGAGGAAGGCCCGCCAGGAGCAGGAAATAGCCGCCGCCGACTTTCGGGTCGGGGTAGGCGAACAGCGACGCCGAGACGTCCGCCCGCTCGCGGAGGAACGAGAGCCGGAACGGCCCCGGCGCGTCGCCCGAAGCCTCCACGGCCGCCTCTTTCGCCACCGGCCGTGCCGAGCGGATCGGGTGACTCGGCGAGTAAACGGCGGTGATGGCGGAGGTCGACGTGATCTTGACCGCGACCTTCCAGGGGACGTCGTACTCGATCGACTCGCTCCGGGGGAGCACGTAATCAACCCGGTCGCCGTCGGCTTTCAAGAGGTGTTCGTAAGTGAGTCGCACGGCCTGAGTCCCCCCCGGTTCGACGGGGAAGACGCTGGAGCGGACGAGGTTGAACCCGGCGAATTCCAGCAAGGCGGGGTCTTTCGCCTGCGCGACGATCCGGTCATACGTCTCGCGGCCTTCCTCGCGAGGCAAAAGCCGTGCGGAAGGTTCGGTCCCGGCCCCCTGGAACGTGAAGCCGCGGACGACGGCCCCGTCAGGCACGGGCACCAAGAGCTCGGCCTCTTGCCGAGTGCCGCCCGGATTGTGGAGTTTAATCTCCATCATCGTGGTCGCGACCTGCTCGTGGACGACCACGCCCACGGTCACCCCCGAGATCCGCAACGCGGGGGTCCGCCCCAAAGAATAAGCCCGCGACTGCGGGACGATCACGTTCGACGACCAAGGCCGGGCCGAGAACGACTGCGAACGGGCGGTCCCCCCCGTCGCGATCGCCGCCATGAATCCCGGGACAAGCCAACGCATTTTCATGGAGTTCCTCCTCCGTCAACAAGGCCGCGATCCAATCCCCGCCACCCGATCATACGGTCGATCGGGTCCGGGAATTGTCACAGCCGTGTAACAAGCCAGGAGGGGCCATGCCGGCCGCTACATCCCTGACGGGCTCGCGGGTCGTGAGTTGCGGCTGGATCATCGGGCTGGACTCGGTTAACGTGTCTCCGGTGCCCGCCCGGAATCGCGGACGTTCGCGGATCGGATCAGGAGGCTCCGCCGGTTGATTGGGGCGTGTGCAATGAGACCCAGTCGGCTCCGTCTCGCGCTCGCGTTCTGTGCATGGACTGTATCGATCTTGGGCGGTAGCGCGCCTGCCGGACAGGGTGCCGCGGAATCGGCGCGGCCCGATGTCGTGTTGATCGTCCTGGACGACCTCGGTTACGGCGATTTTGGCTGCTACGGCTGCACCGACATCCGGACCCCCCATATCGACCGCCTGGCGCGGCAGGGGGTCAGGTTGACCGACTTCTATGCCAACGGGCCGGTCTGCACGCCGACGCGCGCCGCCCTGATGTCGGGACGCTATCAACAGCGTGTCGGGCTGGAATGGGCCATCTCGCCGGGGCAGAAAGAGCCGGGCCTACCGGTGGAGGATTCCACCCTGGCACGGGCTCTCAAGCGGGACGGGTACGCCACGGCCCTGTTCGGAAAGTGGCACCTCGGTTATCGCCGCGAGTTCGGCCCGCTGGCGCACGGGTTCGATGAGTTTTTCGGCCTCCTCAGCGCGGACATCGATCACTATAGCCACCGCGAGATCAGCGGCGAACCCGACCTGTACGAAGGCGATCGGCCCGTCGAGCGCAAGGGGTACATGACCGACCTGATCACCGAACGGGCCGTGACCTTTGTGGAGAAGCACGCGGGCCGGCCGTTCTTCCTCGAAGTCGCGTACAACGCCGTCCACTGGCCGTTCCAGCCCCCCGACCGCCCCGACGATGTCCGAGTCGTCAAGACGTGGTACGAGGGCACGCGACGCGACTACGCGCGGATGCTCGAACGGGTCGATGACGGCGTCGGCGCGATCCTTGATGCCTTGGAGAAGCGGGGACTGACCGACCGGACGCTCGTGATCGTGACGAACGATAACGGCGGCGAACAACTTTCGCGGGGGACCCCGCTGCGGGGCAACAAAGGGATTCTCCTGGAGGGCGGCATCCGCGTCCCTTGCATAGTCCGCTGGCCGGGCAGGCTCCCCGCCGGGAAGGTGTCCGCGAATCCCGCGATCACGATGGACCTGACCGCCACCATCCTCGCCGCCGCCGGAGCCAAGCCGCCTGAGGGGCGGAAACTTGACGGGATCGACCTGACCCCGGTCCTCAACGGCTCGAAGCCGGCCCTCGGGCGGACCTTTTTCTGGCGGATCGGCGGGCCGCGCGGCGAACAATTGGCGGCCCGAAAGGGGAAGTGGAAGTACATCCGCCACGAAAAGGGCGAACTCCTGTTCGACCTCGACGCCGACATCGGAGAACGTCGCGACCTGAGCAAACGCCACCCCGAGACCGTCGCCGAACTCCGCACGGAGGTGGCGCGATGGGAAGCCGAGATGGCCGAGTCGCGCCCAAAGTTTTTGGTCAGGTGAGCCCCCGCCAAGCGCGTTCACTTGGCCGGAAATGTCAGTCGCCCGGACCGCGAACGGTCGACGCGTCGTAAAGCGCTGTAAACGCCGGTGGGTTGACCGTATTGGACGGCACGAGCCTTTGCTAGAATTCGACTTCGATCGGAATTCAACATCGATTTCCCGTTTAACCTTGCACCTAGCAATCTCCTGTGCGATTGGCGCCGAAAGCTCATACCCGGTTCCCGGCCTTTTTTGGGGAATCGCGTGGCTGTCGTCGTGGGCCGGTCGTAATCTGTTCGACACGAGATATTTTGATCAAAGAATACGGCAAGACGTGACGGAACCGAACCAGGGGAACAACCGATGGGATCGAGCAGACAACGCGGCTTACGCCTCACGGCCCACACGGGCATCTCCACGCTTCTGACGCTCGCGCTCGCGGCCGCCGTCAGCTTCTCCGCGGGGACCGGACCCGCGACGGCCCAAGACCCCGTCGCGAAGGCGAAAGACGGCGTCCCGCCTCCGCCGCCGAAAGTCAAACTCGGGCTGACCGTCAACGACCCCAAGGCGCTTCCGGGTTACACGCTCCTGAGCACGATGAACTCAAAGAACGTCTACCTCCTCAATAACGAGGGGCGAGTCGTCCACGCATGGAAGCCCGACACGACCTCCCATCACTGCTGCTACCTCCTGCCCAACGGTCACCTGCTACGCCCCGCGGAACTCGGGGGCCGAGAAAAATCCTTCGGGGGCGGCCCCGCGCCTCTCGGCAGGATCCAGGAGTTCGACTGGAATGGTGAGATCGTCTGGGACTATACCTTCTTTAATGATAAACAACTCCCGCACCACGACATTTGCAAGATGCCCAACGGCAACGTCCTTCTGATCGTGTGGGAAAAGAAGACCGTCGATGAGTGCGTCGCCGCGGGCCGGAAGAAGGAACTCGTCAGCAAGTACCTCCTGCCCGACTCGCTCATCGAGGTCAAGCCCACGGGTAAGACCACCGGCGAAGTCGTCTGGGAATGGCACCTCTGGGACCACCTGGTCCAGGATCACGACTCGACCAAGGCGAACTTCGGCGTCGTGGCCGGCCACCCCGAGTTGGTCGACGTGAACTACGTCTCGGAGCCGCCCAAGCCCCCCGCCGATGCCGCCAAGAAGGACGCCAAGGATGCCGCCAAGGATGCCGCCAAGAAGGACGCGCCGGCGGACGTTCAAAAGGTCGCCGGCGTTCCGGTGAAGAGCAAGGCCGACCTCGATAAGCTCAAGTCGATCGGCTACGCGGGCTCGGCCGCCAGCCAGTCGCAACGGGTCAATCCCGACTGGACCCACTTCAACGCCGTGGACTACAACACCGACCTCGACCAGATTATCGTGAGCACGCCGGAATTTAACGAGATCTGGGTCATCGACCGCGGCACGACCAAAGCCGAGGCCGCGAGTCACGTCGGCGGTCGCCGCGGCAAAGGGGGTGACCTGCTCTTCCGCTGGGGCAACCCCGCCAACTACCGCGCCGGCGGCCCGGCCGACAAGAAACTCTTCTTCCAGCACAACGCCCACTGGATTCCGAAGGGTCTGCCCGGCGAAGGCCATGTCCTGGTCTACAACAACGGCCAGA
>JAYUFP010000408.1:0-1765 GCA_043738665.1 Isosphaeraceae bacterium | reverse complement strand
GATCACGAACCGCCCGCCGCGGAGGTCCTAACAACCGACCCATTTTCCCCGAACGAAATCTCCCTCGAAAACTGTGCCGATCGCGGGAAGCTCGGAGTCGAAGAGGAGTTCGTGAGGGTCCTCCGCCTCGCGGTTGGGAAGGGCGAGAATGGCCAGGTCGGCGCTTTTACCCGGCTTGAGGCTACCGGTCGTGGACTCGGCGCGTAAGGCCCAGGCTCCGAACAGCGTTGCCATCGTCAGGAGCAGAGGGCCGTTCGGCGGGTCATTCGTCTGGTACAGGAACCTTGCTTCATCAAGGACGCTCAACGTCGGTGTGGATGCCAGGCTGTCGGTCCCTAAACAAATCACGATGCCCCGTTCGAGCATCGCCTTGTAGGGATGAGGAGCGTGCCCGAATCGCGCGTGCGTTCTCGGGCAGAAGGCGATGGCAACGCGGTGTCCGTTGGGCGCGGCATCAGGTTGCAACTGCCAGAATTCGGAAGGGTGAAAATAGGTCCCGTGCGCGATGACCCAGTCCGCTTCGCGAAGCTCTCCTCTCCGGACGTAGTCGGCGGGGCTCGGCCCGATCGGCTCCCAATCGTCGTCCCAGGCTCCGAGCTCTTCGAGAAAACGCCGCAAAGGCCCGTCGCGGGTCTCCAGGAATTCCAGTTCTTCGGGCATCTCGGCAAGGTGTGTCGAGAGCGGCATTAGGCTGGCCGCGGCGCGATGGTAGAGCCATCCCGAAGTGCTGTATGGTGCGTGAGGACTCAGCCCCGGACGCGCGCAGGCCGCGACCTGATCGCCCGGTCCCAGCTTGGCGATCCAATCCCAGGCGTCGGAATGCGTCTGCAATCCGCGTTCGCGCTTCAATCCGATCAGTTCGGCGAAAACAACCGCGCGCATCGGCGCGGCGGCGATGTCATCCCAACTCAAGCCGGCGGTCGTGGTATCCGCGAGCATCGTCGTGCCCGCGTTGAGGCTCGACTCGAGGTTCTTGGCGACCGTCTCACGCAGATCGTCCGCCGCCGAAAGCCGGCGCTGGTTGATGACACGTCGGAGCCAGGCGACCTCGTTTTCCACTCCTTCGGTCCCGACGAACTTCGGGGCGATCGGTGATAATTCGAGGTGAGTGTGGGCGTTCACGAAACCTGGAGTGATCGCGACGTTCCCGAGGTCGAGATCGGGAGTGCCCTCGAACGAATGGCCGACCGCGGCGATCCTCCCGTCCTTGACCGTCAGATAGCCGTTGCGAATCGGCGACCCTTCGACGGGGAAGACGTAGCGGGCGGTCATCGTGAGCGGCGACGTTCTCATCGGAGGGACTCGACTCCAGGACGACGGGAGCGACGCCGGCCGCGTCGCTGTTGCCGGCCCCCGTCGCAGGCGGTCAGGGAGCCGCCCAATCCGGCTCCGCCCGGACGGTTTCAATCGCCTTGCCACGGGGAATCAAACGCGACACGAGCCAAACGGAGATGATCGAACCCAACACGAGCATGGGGAGATGATAGAGCCCCTGCACCGTGTCGCGGTAGAGCCAGGAGGCGATTCGGTTCGATCCCGGATTCTTCAGCAAGATTCCCAACAAGACGCCGAGGCTGTTGTTGATCAGGTGGAAGACGATCCCGGGAAGGATGCTCCGGCTTCGGACGGCGAAGAGGCCGAGAAGCAAACCGAGGAGCGTCGCGTTGAAGAGCTGCTGGAAGAGACTGACGAAGACGTGCATGAACCCGAACAGAAGCGCCGACATCACGATCGCGGTGCGCATCGAGTGACCGCGCTCCAGGCC
>JAYUFP010000407.1:0-16367 GCA_043738665.1 Isosphaeraceae bacterium | reverse complement strand
AAGAAGCCGCGCGGCGCGCCCGCAAGAGTCCCTACCGAAACCTGACCACGAAGGTCTGGGACGGTCTCAAATCGAAACACGCCGTCGGCAAAAACGGCAGCTTCGACGGCGTTTTGGTCGACGCCCCCTGCTCCGCGATCGGCACCTGGAGACGCAACCCCGATGGCCGCTGGACGCTCGACCGTGAGGCGATCACGCGGCTCTCCGAGATCCAGCTTCAACTGCTCAAGTCGGCGTCGTTCGGAGTCAAGCCGGGCGGAACCCTGGTCTACTCCGTCTGCACGCTGACCCCGGCGGAAACGACGGCAGTCGTGCAACGGTTCCTGGAAGCCTCGCCCGAATTTCGGCTCGATCCGTTCCCGCACCCGTTGAACGGTGAGGCGACCAAAGGCACCCTGCAAATCTGGCCGCAGGACGCCGACACGGATGCGATGTTCGTCGCGCGGATGGTCCGAGGCAAACCGAAGGCGTGAACCGTCCCTGATGCAAGGTTTATGAAGCGTCGTTCAGTCCGGAACGACCCGTCGTCATTCAACGCACCGCGGGAGCGGCCGTGACTGAGATGGCGTTGACCGGTTCCGGGAGGTCGATCGACGCCTCCGCGGCGAGCTTGGTGGCGACGTTCACGGGGGTCGGATAGACACCGAAAAAGACGGTGAAGATCGCACAGAGACTGACCGCCAGGGCCGAGGGCCATGGGGGGCGCGCAGTGATCGCGTCGGCCGTCGGCGTGCGAAGGTACATCGTCACGACGATGCGGAGGTAGTAATAAGCACCGGCCGCGGAGTTCAGCACGGCGATCAGTCCCAGCCACCAGAACAGGTTCGAGTCACCGCCGCGACTGGCGGAAAAGGCGGACGCGAAGAGCTCAAACTTGCCCCAGAATCCCGCGAGGGGTGGAATTCCCGCGAGACTGAAGAGGCAGATCGCCATCGCCAGGGCGCTGCCGGGATGAGTCCGGCTCAATCCCGCGAGATCCTCGACCGTCTCCACCGGCCGCCCGGGGGTGCTCAACATCACGATCACGCCGAACGCCCCGAGCGTCATCAGGGCGTACGCGGTGAGGTAAAAGAAGATCGCCTCGGCCCCGTAATAAAGCCCGCCGGAGCTGAGATCGTTGCGGAACGCCACGGCGATGCCGATCATCAGGTAGCCGGCATGGGCGATCGAGGAATAGGCGAGGAGCCGCTTCAGGTTCTCCTGGGCGAGTGCCACCGTGTTGCCGAGGGTCATCGTGATCGCCGAGATGAGCCAGGCGAGCAGGACCGCCCGGTGCCCGAGTGCTTCGGTCGCCCCCGCGGCCGAGACCACCGCCGTGATGGTCCGTAACATTGCCATGAACCCCACGGCTTTGGGAACCCACGAAAGCATGGCGGCGAGCACCGTGGGCGAACCTTCATAAACGTCGGGAGCGTAGAAGTGGAACGGGACCGCGGCGACCCGGAAGCCCAACCCCGCCATGACGAAGACGATGGCGATCAAGGCGAACTGCGGCTGAGGCACGCCCTCGACCCGGTCGGCCAGGAACGCCAGCGCCTTCAAGTTCGTCACGCCCGTCAGACCATAAAGGTAGGCGAATCCGAACAGGAGAAGTCCCGAGGAGAAGATGCTCAGGAAGAAGTACTTGGTGGCCGCTTCCTGAGTCGACTTGTTCCGTCTGGAGAGATAGAGCAGTAAGTAGGTTGGGATGCTGACGAGTTCGAGTCCCACGAACAGGAACACGAGTTCATTCGACGCGGCCACCAGCATGGCTCCGGCGTCGATGAACAGGAGCGCCCCGAAGAACTCGGCGGCCCGCGAGTCGTCCACCTGATCGTGGGCGAGAGCGACCAGAACCGCGCCGGAGAGGAGAAACAGAAGTCGCCCGTAGAACGAGAAGGAATCGTTGATCGCCACCGCGGAGTAAATGTCGGGAGACTGGTTCCCCATCCCGAGCAGGACCAAGAGGGCGACGCCCAGGGCCACGGCGGCCGTGGCGCACCACGATCGCCGGGGCAGCTTCACAAACGCGCCCGCCGTCATCATGGCCGTCGCCGTGAGCAAAAGGAGGATCTCCGGAAGCAGAATCACGAATGTCTGCCGGGCCACGTCATAGGCGCTTGTCATCAACGGGAACCCTTCGGAATCGAGGCATCTTGAGAGAGCGGCGCGGCGGAAAGGGCATCGGCTGCCCCGGGAAACCTGCTCTATAGACGTCCGTTCTTGATGTTCTCGGCATCGAGCCTCGCCTTGTCGCTCGCGGCGAACGGGGCGACAACCTGATTGACCGAAGGACGCATCCGGTCGAAAAGCGGTTGGGGAAACAGTCCGATCAGGACAATAAGCACCATGAGCGGCGTCAGCCCCGCGATTTCATGCCATCCGATCGGCCGGACCACCGCCGGCTCGGCTCCGCGGCCGTCACCGTGGTCGTGACCGTGACCAGTTCCATGGGGCTCACGGAGGGGCCCGAAGACGACCCGCTGGAGCATCCAGAGCAGATACCAGGCCCCGACGATCATCCCGAGGGAGGCGAACACCCCGGCCCGAGGACTTCGCTCGAACATGCCCGCGAGAATCGGAAATTCACCCACGAATCCGTTGAGACCGGGCAAAGCCGCCGAGCCCATCGACGCCAGAATGAAAAAGAAAGTGAACAGGGGCAAACGGTTCCAGAGTCCGCCGATGTCCTTGATTTCACGCGTGTGATACCGCTCATAAATCACGCCGACGCAGGCGAAGAGCGCCCCGGTGGTGATCCCGTGGTTGATCATCTGGATCACCGCGCCGTCCATTCCCGTCGAGTTGAAGGCGAAGAGGCCCAGGACGATGAAACCCATGTGGCTGACCGAGCTGTAGGCGATCAGCC
This sequence comes from Isosphaeraceae bacterium, assembly GCA_043738665.1. Lineage (GTDB taxonomy): Bacteria > Planctomycetota > Planctomycetia > Isosphaerales > Isosphaeraceae > JAYUFP01. The sequence goes on along the minus strand of JAYUFP010000407.1, from coordinate 13,519 downwards.
GCTTGATGTCGGTTTGAGCCAGTGCCGCGAGTGCCCCGTAGAGAATTCCGACCACGGCGAGCGTCGCCAGGAGAGGCCAAAGCAACGCGGCCCCATAGGGCGTCATGCTCAGGTTAAAGCGCATGAGCCCGTAACTACCGACTTTGAGCAGGACGCCCGCGAGCAGGATCGAACCGGCGGTCGGCGCCTCGACGTGGGCCAGGGGCAGCCAAGTGTGAAAGGGGAACATCGGGACCTTGATCGCGAATCCCGCGAACAGCAACAGGAAGACGAGCACCTGAGGACTGGCCGTCCAGGGATGGCTGAGCGTCCAGCCTTCGCTCCATGGCTCCCAGGGAAGCGTTGCGAGCCCCGCCCTCAGCTCTGGGATCGAGAACGTCAACACGTTGTCGGGGCTGTGCTGGTAGTGGATCACGACCAGGGCGATGACGCCGAGCAGCGTGAGGAGGCTTCCCGCGAGGGTGTACAGGAAGAATGTGATCGACGCCCGCCTCCGTTCCGGCCCCCCCCAGATTCCGATCAGGAAGAAGAGCGGGATCAGCGTGAACTCGAAGAAGATGTAGAAAAGGATCACGTCAAGACTTGAAAATAGGCCGAGCAGACCCGTTTCCAGCGCGAGCAAAAACGCGTAGTGGAGAGGGGCGCGATCGGTGATCGACTCCCAAGACGCGAAGATCGCCGTGATCATCAAGAGCGAGGTGAGCCCGAAGAGGTAGAGGCTGAGGCCGTCGAGCCCCAGCGAAAACCGGATGTCGGGCCGCTCCATCCAACTGAGCCCATATTTCGTCCCGTCCAGGAAGGCGAACTGGGGGGTCGAGACCTCGGTCTTGAATGCGAGAAGGAAGACGAGCGAAAGGGCGAGAGTCGCCAGGGCCGTTCCGAGCGCGACGGCGCGGGCCGTCTTTACGTCCAGACGGGGTGAAAGCAGCAGGAACAGGCTCCCGAGCATGGGCAGCAAGACCGTGAACACCAGCAGGGTCGCCATCAGCGTCTCCTCAGCCGCAACGAACTCGAATCGGTCTCGCGGTTGGTTCAGTTGAGCAGCAAGATCCAGATCAGGGCCGCAATCCCGAGCGCCGTGGCCCCGGCATAAAATTGGACCAGTCCGTTCTGGAACGGCCCGAGCAATTCTCGCCCGATCAATCGGGGAATCCACGACGTCAGCCTGACGAGGCCGTCGACGAGGTAGTTGTCGAGAAACTCGACGACCTTCGCGACGCCGAACGCCGGCTTGACCACCGTCGCTTGATAAGCCTCATCGACGTAAAACTTGTTAAGTGAGGCTTGATAGAACCGCCCCGAAGTGGCGGCGAGTCTCGCGGGAGTCCGGCTCGGGCTGCCGTGGAGCATGAAGCTCAACGCAAGGCCCAAAATCCCGACGATCGTTCCCACGATGGGAGTAAGAGCGTCCGAAGGTTCCGCCTCGTGATGGGCGGCCGTCTCCCCGTGCGATTTGATCACCCCCGCGGCCGTTTTCCCGGGTGCCGTGGTGCCGACGGCGACTCTCGGAGTCAATCCCTCAAACCCGAACGTCTTATCCAGGTGATGCGCGAACAGGTGAGTCGGCCCGAACACGACACCGACGAGAATCGCACACGCGGCCAGGATCATCAGCGGGACCGTCATCACTCGGCCCGATTCCTTGCCGAAGTGCGACCCGTGTCCGTGAACGTCGTGCCCGTGGTCGTCGGCATGGCCGTGGTCGTGTGAAGGCTCGACCTCCGCTTCGGGGTCGTCCGGGCTCGGTAGCTTCTCCGGACCCCAGAACGTCAGGAAGTAGGCTCGACCCGTGTAGAACGCCGTCAGAAAGGCTGTGAATACCGCGATCCAGTAGATCAGATAATAAACCGTTCCGAAACCCAGCCCGTCCGGCCCGTTCATCCAGTGGCCTGCCGACTTCAACGCGATCAGGATCTCGTCTTTGGAGAAGAAGCCTGCCAGGGGTGGGATGCCTGAGAGTGCGAGAACGCCGACGGAAAATGTGTAGAACGTATAAGGCAGCCGATGCCGGAGGCCGCCGAACCGTCTCATGTCGATCACACCCCCCATGGCGTGCATGACCGATCCCGAGCCCAGGAACAAAAGCGCCTTGAAAAACGCGTGTGTGAACAAATGGAACATCGCGGCGACGACCGCGAACTTCGCCACGCTGCCGACGCCGGCTCCCAGACCCATGAACATGAAACCGAGCTGGCTCACCGTCGAATAGGCGAGCACGCGTTTCAGGTCGGTCTGCGTGACCGCGATCAAGGCGGCGAGCAACGCCGTGACGCAGCCGATGATCGCCACCGTCATGAGCGCGAACGGTGCGAGGATCATCAGCGGCATCGAACGGGCGATGAGGTAAACGCCCGCCGTGACCATCGTCGCCGCGTGGATCAAGGCCGAGACCGGGGTGGGGCCTTCCATCGCGTCAGGGAGCCAGACGTAGAGCGGCACCTGCGCTGATTTGGCGGTCGCCGCCCAGAAGAGGAGGAGGGCGATCCACGTCCTCGCGTCTTCACTGACGTTCGAGAGCAGGTTGGTCCTGCTGAGAACCACGCTATAGCTGAGGTCGTGGTTCGAAGTGATCGTCCAGAGCCAGAAGATGGCGATGGCGAACCCGACGTCGCCGATCCTGTTCACCAGGAACGCCTTTTTCGCCGCCGCCGCGGCCGACGGTTTCGAGTGCCAGAAGCCGATGAGAAGATAGCTGCAAACGCCCACGCCTTCCCAGAACGCATACGTAAGCAGGTAATTTCCCGACAGAAGTAGCCCGGTCATCGAGAACACGAAGAGTCCGACGACCGCGAAGAATCGCGGATACCCTTCCTCGCCGTCCATGTACCCGATCGCGAAAACCGCGACGAGGGTCGACACGAAGGTGACCATGGAGAGCATCATGGTCGTGAGCCCATCGACACGGAACTCGACGGGTACGCGTAGGGTGCCCGCCCTAAACCATTCGTGAACGACCGTGTGCTCCTCCGGTCCCGCGGCAGCGAGAAGGCCCAGCGACACGAGAAATGCCAGTCCGATTCCGATCACGACCGGCCAGTGTGCGTTCCCTTTCAGCCGGCGTCCGCCCGCCGCCGCCGTCAGGCCGCCGACGAGCGGGAAGAACGGAACGAGCCAGGCGTTGTTCACAAAGAATCCGGTCACAGGGCGCTCTCCGGCAATTCAGCCATGGCCACGTCGAAGTCGTGTGTCTTGATTCGACCGTCGGTTGCAATCAATCCCGTCGCACGGTCCACGCGTCGCGAGGGTGCGCCGGCTCGACCCCCGCCGGGACGAGATGCGGATAAGTCTCCGGCCCCTCTTCCACGGTCGCGGCTTCGGCCTCCGTGGCCAGGTTGTCTTCCGTCCCCGGATGGCCGGGCTCGCGGATCTCTTGCCAGAGCGTCACGTCGAGCGACGAGCGTCGGTTGTACAGGATCAGGATCAACGCCAGCGCGATCGAGGCTTCACACGCGGCGACGGTGAGGATCACGATCGTGAAGACCTGACCGTTCCAGTTCTCGTAATAGCGTCCGAAGCCGACGAGTGTGAGGGCGACTCCCTGAAGCATCATCTCGGCGGAGAGGAACATGACGATCAGGTTGCGTCGGGAAAGGAACCCGAGCATGCCGATCGTCATGAGCGCCGCACCGATCAGGAGATAGCTCCTTAGGATGTCGAACAGGAAGACTTCCATCGCGTGGCTCGTTTCCTTTTCTTTGCAGGACCGGACGCTCAACGAGGTTATACCGCCAACCACTTACGACTGAGAAACCGCGACCTGTCCGGGACGCACGGGCGGCTTCGGCGCGGCGATCGAAATCGCCCCGATCAACGCAACGAACAGCAAGGCGCCAGTGACTTCGACCGTGACGAGGTGGTCGGTGTAGAGCGTTTCGCCCAGACCGGCGACGTGCGGCTTTTCCCTTGCCGACGTGTCGTTGAGGAGCGCGGTCGGTCGCAACGCACGTCTCACGACGGCCGCCACGGCGGCCTTCTCGGACGGTTTAGCCGATCCGGATAGTTGATTCGTCGGGACGAGGATCACTGCCCTGGCCGTGGTTCCGATCCCTGCCGAAGGGGGCGGGGTCATGTGAAAGAGCGACCAGAGAATGCCGAGGAACAGGACGAAGCACGTCCAGGTCGCCCGGAAAGGCATCCGCGCCGCCCGGTCATAGGGGGCACGCCCCTCCATCTGGGCGAGCATGATCACGAATAAGAACGTGACGATGATGGCCCCGGCGTAAACGATCACGGTGCCGACGGCGAGAAACTGCGCACCCGCCAGGAGGAACAACCCGGCCGTCGACAGGACCACCGCGGCGAACCAGAGGGCGGAATGTGTCGGGTCGCGGTTGGTCACCGTCAAAACGGCCGCGGCGATCGAACCGAACCCGAAGGCGTAAAAGAAGAACTTCGACACCAAGGGGCCGGGCGCTGTCCAGTAGAGCCCGTAGAGCAGGAGCGCGAAAATCCCGAGTCCCGCCCCCAACGCGTGAACGTTCCGCGGCTTCCTCGCACCGTGGCTGTGCGGGAGCATCAGGTACGTCCCGGTCGCACCGAAAATGACGACGAAAATGGCGAGGTATAGGTCGCGTGTCACATGAGGCTCCGCGTCTCGGCCGGCTCTTGATGCGCTCAGGGCATGTTGGTGGTGGGGACGAGTTCCACCGTCTTGGGTTCCGGCGCCGAAGAACCCGGAGGCGCATTATACTTGAGCGGTTCTTTATCTTTGGTGAGGTCGAAAACCGAGAGCAGCTTGGTCTTGTCGAAGATCATTGACTCGCGAGAGAGCCCTGTCAAGTCGTACAGGCCCGTCAGCTCGATCGCCTCCACCGGGCAGGCCTCTTCGCACATCCCGCAGTAGATGCAGCGGAGTTCGTCGATGACGAAGCTCTCGCAATATTTCTCCCGGTCCGGCCAGGACTCCGGCGCGGTCGCCCCCACGATGTCGATGCAGTGCGCGGGGCACGCCGTCGCGCAGAGCATGCAGGCGACGCACTTGACCCGGCCCTGCTCATCCTTGTTGAGGCGATGCACGCCCCGGTAATTCGCGCTCGGGGAATGCTGAACCTCGGGATACTGGACGGTGATCGCCTTGTCTCGGAAGGCGACACCGGCCATGTGTCGGGCCGTCACCCCCAGCCCGACCGCGATCTGCGGCAGATAGAGCTTGTCGGCCCAACTCAGCTTGGGAGGCTGAACGCGTTTCAGGCTCGGGTCATCGGGACGCAAAGGAAACCTCGAACGGCCTTCGGCCGTGATTGGATCGTGTCGGTTCGCGAAGCTCAGCGATCATATTGCCGTCAGAAGGTCATCCGCCACCATTGTACGATCGCCGCGGTCAGAACGAAGTTAATGATCGAGAGCGGGATCAGGCTCTTCCACGCCAGATCCATGAGCTGGTCGTAACGGAACCGGGGGATCGTCCAGCGGATCCACATCATGAAGAAGATCATGAACGCGACCTTCGCCGCCATCACGCCCATCTTCAAAAACGCCCAGAGCCACCCTTGCTGCGACTGGTCCGTGACGAATGGGATATCCCAGCCGCCGAAGAACAGGACCACGACCAAGTAACTCACCGTGATCACATGCAGATATTCGCCGAGGAAGAACATGCCGAACTTCATCGCCGAATACTCGGTATGGTAACCGCCGACGAGTTCCTGTTCCGATTCGGGAAGGTCAAAAGGCAAGCGATTGGTCTCGGCGAACGCACTGATCATGAAAAGCAAGAAGCCGATCGGCTGGACGACGACCCCCCAGACGTGACGGTCTTGCCAGTTGATGATCGCGTTGAGATCGAGTGACCCGGCGAGTAGGACCATTCCCAGGATCGACATTCCCAGCGGAATCTCGTAACTGATGATCTGGGCGCTCGAACGCATCCCACCCAGAAACGAGTACTTGTTGTTCGAAGCCCAGCCTCCCAGGATCACGCCGTAGACCGCCAGGCTTCCGACCGCGAAAACGTAAACGATCCCGACGTCAACGCCGGGTGCGATCTGGAATTCGATGGGGCGGCCGAAGAACGAAGGCGCGCTCGACCCGACCGACCCGAACGGGACGACTGCAAACCCGATCATCGCGGCGATGATCGCGATCGCGGGGGCGAGGACATACAACGGCTTATTGACGTAGCGCGGGATCACGTCTTCCTTCAGAAGCATCTTCGCACCGTCGGCCAAAGGCTGTAACAGTCCGAAGGGGACGCCGAATTCGCGGCCGGAGCGGTTGGGGCCGATCCGGTCCTGCGAGTACGCGGCGACCTTCCGCTCGACCCAGATCAAGTAGGCGACCGCGCCCTGCGTCACGCCGACGACGACCAGAATCTTGAGCAGAATTCCGAAGAGTGAGAGAAAATCCATGAACTGATCCCTTCAGGACGGCCGCGACCACTCAATCAGGCGACAAAGAGTTCGTGTTCCAAAAACGCCCAGTCACCTCGACGCCGAGGCGGGCTTAGACCTTCGCACCTCTCGGCAGGTTCCATGCGTCAGAGAACGGAAAAGCCGGGATATTCGCATTCGTTGACTCGCCGATCGCGATCCCGAATTCGGCGACGATCCCTTCCGCCGCCACGGCGAACGCCGGGACCGCTTTCGCCAGGGCCTTCAAAACGTCACGCGAACCGATCGGCCCGGCTCCTCGCCCTGAAAGAATCGCCAGGATATCAAGGTCGGGGAGTGACCCGTCGCGGGGGGGCAGCGCGGCTTCGGAATACTGGAGACGGCCGTCCGCGTTCACGTAGCAACCCGCCTTTTCGGCGAACGTCGCACCGGCGAGCACCGCGTCGGCCAACTGGGCCAGCGGCGTGACGTGCGTGTCCTGAACGACGAGGTAACCGATCCCTTTTCGCAAGGCCTGCGAAGCGGGGTCATCGATCCAGGGATCGATCGCGTCCGACGCGATGTAGACGGCTTTGAACTCGCCGCCGGCCGCCCGTTTTGAGAAAGCCTCCCAGCCGATCACCTCGCTTTGGAAGTGCTTCAGAACGGCCTCGACGCCCTTGCGGTTGGGGCACTTCTCGGCATGAATCGTGAACGGACGCGGCACGATGAAGGTGGTGTCTCCCGAGCGGCCCGTGGTCATATCGGGCTTGAAGGTGAGATCCTCACCCGCGTGCGGGACCGGCCCGAGCGCCAGTACCGCCTGCGGACTGAGCCCCTTCAGGTAAGAGGCGAGCATGAAGGCTTCCTCGACCGTCAGGAACGGTGAGAGGACACCCGCGATCGCCCCCCCCTGCTCGACCGTTTTCGCAAACGCCCGGCCGACGCCGGTCAAAGCCTGCTCGATCGGGGCGGGCCTGAGGTCGTCGTTTTCACGAACGTAGAAGGCCGAAAGCAGAGCCGGGTCGTTGGCGGCTTTGTAGCTGTAGCGGCCTTCGTCGCAGATCCAGTAGTCGTTGACATTCGGATTGTACCGCGGCTTGAACCGCCAGAGTTGACCGCGGTTCTCTTCGGAACTGGTGTTGCAGCCCGTCGAGCAACGGGTGCAAACCGTGTCGTGCTTCGAAAGAAACCAGACGCGCTGGGTGTGAAGGAAATCTTTGTCGAGGAGCGCTCCGACGGGGCAAATGTCGACGACGTTACCCGCGAGGGGGTTGTCGATGGGTTCACCGGGGAAGATGTCAATCTCGGCATGATTCCCGCGCCGCATGACCTGAAGTTCGCCCGAGTGGGAAATCTCGCGAGTGAACCTCACGCAGCGCGTACACATGATGCAGCGGTCGGCGTTGAGCTGGATGAGTTCGGAGACGTCTTTCTTGGGGTTGACCGTCCGCTCTTCGACGAAGCGATGATTGGCTTGCCCATATTCGAAGCTGTAATCCTGCAAGCCGCACTCACCGGCCTGGTCGCAGACGGGGCAGTCGAGCGGGTGGTTGATCAAGAGGAGTTCCATGATCATCCGTTGATGCTCTTTGACCTTCGGGCTGTCGGTGACCAGCACTGTGCCGTCCTTGGCGGGGGTCTGGCAGCCCGGAACGAGCTTTGGGATCATCTTGATCTCGCCCGTCTTGGGGTCCTTGTTCCCGACCTCGATCTCGCACATCCGGCAGTTGGCGACCACGGAAAGCGCGGGGTGCCAGCAATAATAGGGAATGTCGATACCGACGCGGCGGGACATCTGGATGGCGTTGAGCTTTTCGCCATCCGGGATCGCGTGTTCCTGGCCGTTGATGATGATGCTTGCCATCGAGGTCCCTTCGGGTCTGGCTCGGCTCGACTCAGTGCGGGAGGCGGGGCGATTCAGCGGGGCCGTTCAGGACCGGGAGCAAGCTGCTTACCGCGGCTGCAGTCGACTTGCCGTTGTAGATCGCCTCCTGCAGCGGGGAGACCTTGCGGGATCCCGACTGGTGGGCACGGATGTAGTCTTCGATCTCCGCTCGACACTTCTGAAGCGCGTTCTTGACCGGCCACGCCGCGCCGTCGGCCAGGCCGCAGATCGTGGTTCCGGGCATGATCCCCATGTTGTTCGAGAGTTGCCGGAGGACGTCGAGGTCTTCCATGCGTCCCCCGCCCGACTTGATCCGCTTGATGATCTTGTAGATCCAGCCGGTCCCTTCGCGGCACGGAGTGCACTGACCGCAGCTCTCGTGGGCGAAAAAGCGACTCGTGTTATAGAGGTAGTCGATGATGCTCACGGTCTCGTCGAGCACCGTCACCGCGGCCGTGCCGAGCCCCAGGCACCCCGGCTTGCGAAGGCTCTCGAAGTCGAGCGGGGTGTCGAGTTCGTCCGCGGAGAGGAACCCCATGCTGATGCCGCCGGGGACGGCGATCTTCGCCTTGCGGCCTTTCCAGACGCCTCCGGCGTGCCGGTCGATCAGGTCGCGGCAGGTGATCCCCAGCGGGAGTTCGACGCAGACCTGCTTGTTCACGTGACCGGACACGCAATAGAGCTTGGGTCCGAACGATTTCGGCGTCCCCATCGACTTGAACCAGTCCGCGCCCCGCTCGATGATGTGCGGCACACAGCAGAGCGTCTCGACGTTGTTCACGACCGTGGGCTTGCGAAACGCCCCCTCGATCGCCGGGAAGGGCGGCTTGATCCGGGGCCACCCGCGCTTGCCTTCAAGACTCTCGATCAGGCCCGTTTCTTCCCCGCAAATATACGCCCCTGCCCCGCGGTGGCAGTAGATTTCGAGGTCGAACCCCGACCCGTAAATGTTCTTGCCGAGGTGCCCGGCCGCGCGGGCCTCTTCTATCGCTGCCTCAAGAATCTTGAATCCGTCAATGTACTCAAATCGCAAGTAAACGTAGGCGGTCTTCGCGCGAGTCGCGAAGCAACTGATCAGGATGCCTTCGATGAACTGGTGGGGATCTTTTTCGATCAAGATGCGGTTATTGAACGTCGCCGGCTCGGATTCGTCGCCGTTGACGCACATGAGGGTTTCCTTCCGGTCTTTCGGAAGGAACGTCCACTTCAGGCCGCAAGGAAAACCCGCGCCGCCGCGGCCGCGCAGCTCCGAGTCTTTCACGACGCCGACGACCTTGTCCGGGTCCATCGTCGTCAGGGCTTTCCGTGAGGCCCGGTAGCCCCCTCGCGACTCGAACGTCTTGAGCGTGTGGCTCTCGGGAACATCCCAGTTTCGGCTTAGGACGGGTTCAAATGCGGCCACGCGATTTAACCTTCGTACGGGGAATTGGGCGGTTGCGTTCGTCCGACGATCAAGGAAAAGCCCGACTCATTTCACCGATCAATCAACGCCCTTTGATAAGCTCATTGATCATCGTCCCGACGTTTTCCTCGTCGAGGGGGCCGAAGATCCGCCCGTCATCGGCGAGCGCGGCCGGGGCATGGTCGCAGATTCCCAGACACTCCGCGAACTCGACCGTGAGCTTACCGTCGGCCGTCGTTTGTCCCGGCTCAATCCCGAGTTTCTTGCAGGTGTGTTCGAGAAGCTCATCGCCGCCGCGGAACATGCAAGAGATCGACCGGCAGATCCAGACCCGGGTCTCACCGATGGGGGCCTGGGGAAAGAACCCGTAGAAGCTCATCGTGTCGTGGACTTCGGCGGCCGTGATTTCGAGAATCTCGGCGATCTCGGACATTGCCTTGAACGGCACGCAGCGGAAGTGCTCCATCACGAGGTGGAGCGCCGGGAGTGTCACCGCCCGCTTGCTCGGGTAACGTGGAATGTACGCGCGGATCTTCTCGCGAAGCGTCTCGCTCAAGATCGTCGGCTGCGTTGTCGCTTCGGCGGCCATCATTGCGGTTCCTGAGAAGGGCGGCCCGAGTTGTTCTCATCGGTCGAGTTCGGCGGCGATGATGTTCAAGCTGCCGAGGATCGCCACCACGTCGGCGAGCAAGTGATCTTTGATCACGTGCGGAAAGACCTGAAAATGGATGAACGAGGGCGGCCGGGTGCGCGTTCGCCAGGCTGTCTGACTGCCGTCGGCGACGAGATAATAACCGAGCTCGCCGTTGGGCGACTCGATCGCCGCGTAGACCTCGTTCACCGGAGATTCCATCCCCCGGTTGGGCATGATCAGCTCGAAATGCTGAATCAATCCTTCCATGCTGTTGTAGGAAGTCCCCTTGTCCGGCAGGGGGTATTTCTCGGCGATCGGCACGTTCACCGGCCCCGCGGGAAGATTCTCGACGGCCTGCGTGAGGATCCGCACGCTCTGCCGCATCTCCTCCATTCGCACCTGGAACCGCGCGAAACAGTCGCCTTCGGTCGCGAAGGGGACGTCGAACTCAAAGTCTCTGTACGAGAGATAAGGCTTGTCTTTGCGGAGGTCCGTCGTGACGCCCGAAGCTCTGGCGATCGGTCCGCTACAGGAGAGGGAAATCGCGTCGACCTTCGTCAAGACGCCGACGCCTCGCATCCTGTCGAGGAAAATCCGGTTTCGGAAGAGGAGCTTCTCCATGTCGGAATAGACCCGGGTAAAGCTCTTCAGGACATTCCGTACTTTGGTGATGACGCCGTCGTTGAAGTCGTACAACACTCCGCCGACGCGTGTGTAGCCGGGGTGGAAGCGATAGCCGGACATCTCCTCGTAGACGTCGTAGATCTGCTCGCGCAGGTTGAACGCAAACAGAAACGCCGTGAACGCCCCGAGGTCGAGTGCGGCGGCCCCGGTGCAAAGCAGGTGGTCGCTCAATCGGGCGAGTTCGCCGATGATGACCCGGATGTACTGGCAACGCTTGGTGAGTTCGATGTCAAGCAGAGTCTCGACGGCGTTATGCCAGGCCACCTCGTTCATCGGCGGACTGATGTAGTTTTTCCGGTCGACGATCGTGACGTACTGATTGAAATTGAGATGCTCGCCGAGCTTCTCGAAGCCCGAATGGAGGTAACCGATGTCCGGAGTCGCCTTGACGATCCGCTCCCCGTCGAGCTCGAGAATGAGCCGCAAGGTGGTGTGCGTCGCGGGATGCTGGGGACCGAAATTCAGAGTCCAGGTGAGCTGTTTGGACTCGATTTCGGGTTCGTCGAGCAAGTTCGACGGCATGGATGGACACCTGCCTTGCAAGCGACCGAACCGGGGGTCACACACCCCCGGTCAATCGACTCTCGAAGACGCCAAAAGTCAACACCGAACCCGCACGGCGACCGCGCGACCGTGATCGGATCAGGATTCACCGCGAGTCAGTCTCGGGAAATTATGGCGCTCGCCACGGCCCCGGAGCGGGTAGTCCTTCCGGAGAGGAAAGGACGTGAATTCGTCCGGCATGAGGATTCGTCGCAGGTCGGGATGTCCCGAAAATGCGATGCCGTACATGTCGAAAACCTCGCGCTCCATCCAGTTCGCACCCGACCAAAGGCCCGTCACGGTCGGCAAGGCGGGCTTCGGGTCATCGACGCCGCATTTCACCGCCAGGAACTCGTTGGTTTCGAGATTCCGCAAAACGTAGTGAACCTCAAAACGTGCCCGGGTCCGCCCCGGGTAGCCCTGATAATCGGTCGCGCCCAGCTCCGACAGGAACTCGAACCCGCAGCCATTCTTGAGCACGGTCAGAAGCTCGACCAGACGGCCGGACGGCACGTTGAGACGAAGATTGTCTCGAAACTTCGACGTCGAAAAAACGCCCTCGCCCAGCACCCGCGCGAGGGTCGCGAGCGTCTTGCCGTGAACGTCGCTTGCCGAGACCGACTCGTTGCTCATCCCGTTGCAAAGCTCCTCGAATAATCTCGTGAAACACAAAGACTCGACCGAAAACCCGCCGCTCATTATCGCGAATCCGTATTCCCGAGACTGCCAGGGCCTCCGGGTAGGCGGTATCCGAAGCGGTCCTCGTCACCACGCTCTCCGGCAAGCACGAAACCGGCCGGAGCGACCCGTTTCTGCTCGATGGCGACTTCTCTTTCCCGGAGCTCGGGCAGGCCGTCGCTGCCGAACAGCGTGCCGTTCTTCTGGATCTTCCCTTGAAGGTCCATCAGGGCTCGAAGAATCTGTTCGGGGCGCGGGGGGCAGCCCGGAATGTAAACATCGACAGGGATGAACCGATCGACACCCTGAACCACCGCGTACGTGTCGAAAATGCCGCCTGTGCAGGCACAAGCACCCATGCTGATGCACCATTTGGGCTCGGGCATTTGCAGCCAGATCCGCTGAAGGACCGGCATCATCTTCATCGCGACGCGACCGGCAACGATCATCAGGTCGCACTGGCGAGGGCTGAATCGCATGACCTCAGCGCCGAACCGCGCGATGTCGAAACGGCTGGCGCCGACCGCCATGAGTTCGATCCCGCAGCACGCCGTCGCGAACGGCATCGGCCAGAGGCTGTATTTTCGGCACCAACTCACGACCGAGTCGAGCGTCGTGAGGATCGTGTTTTCCGGGACTTCGAGTTGACCCGCGGGCTGCACGATGAGTTCGGAGCGAGCTTGAGTGGCACGAGTCGGAACGCCGCTCTCCCTTGTCGGGCTTATCTCCATTCGAACACCCCTTTACGCCAAGCATAGGCGAACGCCGCGGTGAGCACGGCGACAAAGACCAGGATCTCGATGAAGACTAAGTTCCGAAAATCGGCGGGAATTCCTGCGATCGGCGCTGCCAACGACGCGGCGACGTCTGCCGAAGCGGACGCGGCGGACTCCGGAGGTCGACTCCACTGCGCCGCGGCCCAGGGATAGAGGAACAGTAATTCCACGTCAAAAAGCAGGAAAACGATCGCGACGAGGTAGTAGCGGACGTCGAACCGTTGCCTGGCATCGCCGATCGGGTCCATTCCGGACTCGTACGGCATCTCCTTGACGGCGGTGGCTTTCTTAGGCCCAAGGATCGCGCTCGCGCCCAGCATGCCCGCGGCGGTCATCACCGCGACGAGAAAGAACAAGAAGATCGGCGTGAATTCCATGCTCATGGAGGAATTGACCCGTCCGCCGGATGGAAGGAGAGCACCGTTTGTGAAGTGTTTCACAAAGTCGGGCCAAGAAAAAAAACCCCAGCCTCAATGAGCCGGGACACAAGACCAGCGCCCAAGATCATACGGACGTCGGTCATTTTCGCAAGGGGGCACCGAAAGAACGCCCCCCTCGAATCGATTGTATTCAGGTCGAGGTCGGAGTCAAACGATCCGACAAGGA
>JAYUFP010000406.1:0-5661 GCA_043738665.1 Isosphaeraceae bacterium | reverse complement strand
TCGTCGGAACGGATCGCGACTCCCGCCTCACCCCCGACGATTCTCGATGCCGACATCCGTCCGATTGACCTGAACACGGCGCTGCGATTGGCGGGGGTGGGAAACCCGCAATTAATGATCGCTCGGCAGCGGATTGTCGAGGCCGCGGCACGGAGGCAACTCGCCGCGGTCCAGATCCTTCCGTCGATCAACCTCGGCATGAACTACGACTCTCACACTGGTCCCTTGCAACAATCGAACGGAAATATTCTCTCAGTCAATCGCTCCGCACTTTACGTCGGCGGCGGATCGGGAGCCGTCGCGGCCGGGACTGTCTCGATCCCGGGAGTGTTGCTGGAAGGGAACGTGGCCGTCGGAGTCTATGGTTACCTGATCTCTCGCCAGGTGGTCGCGCAGCGTCAGTTCGCCACCGAGGCAACTCGAAACCAAACGTTCCTCCAGACGACGCTCGCCTATTCCGAGCTGTTGCGTGCGGAGGGCCGTCGCTCCGTGGCACTTCAAGTTCGCGCCGAGGCGAAGCGGGTCGCCGAACTGACCGCCGCGTACGCGAACGCGGGAAAAGGCCGAGATGCCGACGCGCATCGAGCCTTGACCGAACTCGACTCACGCGAAACCGACGTCGTGGCGGCTGAGGGCGCCATTCTCACGGCCTCGGTCCGACTCTGTTACGTCCTCAACCTCGATCCCTCCGTTCGGCTCCACCCGACCGACGCGTGGGTGGTTCCACACCCGGTCGTGCCCGATCCGATGCCGGTCTCTCAGTTGATCGCGCTGGGGTTGCTCCAACGGCCCGAGTTGAAGGAGCGACGCGCGGCGATCCGGGAGGCGTTTCTGGCGCTCGAAGGGGCGAAGGTCTTACCGTTCTCGCCCACCGTTCTGATCGGTTATAGCTCCGGCGGATTCGGAGGGGGAAGCAACCTCGTCCGCCCGATTTTCGGGGGGTTCGGCGGCCGATCCGACTTTGACGTCATGGCCTACTGGACGCTCCAGAATCTCGGGGTCGGAAACCTCTCGATGATCAACGTCGCCAAGGCCAAGCTCGGGGTGATCCGCTATCAAGAGATCGCCATCCTCGACCAGGTCCGGGCCGAAGTGGCCGAGGCCCACGCCAAGACGCACTCGCGGTTTGCCCAGATCGCCACGTCCGAACGAGCGGTTCAGAGCGGCACGCGCGGCTTCCGCGAGGATTTGCTAAGGATCGAAAACTCGATCGCCCCGGCCATCGAGACGGTGGACAGCCTGAGGCTGCTCGCAAGGGCAAGATACGCTTATCTCGATTCGATTGTGGATTACGACCGCGCCCAGTTTGAGCTTTACGTCGCCCTGGGTCAGCCGCCGGCCGACGCCCTGGCGCACCCCGTGCCGACGGAAGGTGTCGCGACGACGACGGTGCCTCCTCGGCTTCCCGTCAGTCCGGACCCGAATGCGGCAAGGCCACCCGCTCGCACAAACGGTTCGCTTCCCAGACCTCCGGTTTGAACGCTTCGAGATGCGGGCGGTTCCCGGGCTGAACGAGAGGCTAAGGATGGCGATGAAGGCACGACGCGACGAGGCCGGCCGGAGAATGCGGATCGCGCCGATTCTGGGTTATCTCTCCGTTTTGACGGCGGCGACGCTCTCGGGCTGCGCGTCGCCGACAAAGTTGCGGTGGGCGGGGCCGGAGGGGCCTTCCAACTCCACTCCGTCCCGCCAGGGTGTTCGGGACCAGGCGGCCTCTGATTTGCCGAAGCGCCGCGGCCGCTCGAAGCCTCCGACGGCCCCCGCCGGAATGCGGAGGGAGGCGGATGTGGCGCTCGTTCTGACCGTGAGTCCGGTGTCGGCGAGTCGTCCGAAGGATCTGCTGGTTCCGGTTGTTCCGACCGCCGAGCGGGAATACCCGATCGACCTGACGACCGCGCTGCGGCTGGCCGAGGCCGAGAACCCGAGGATCGCCGAAGCTCGGCAACGGATCGGCGAAGCCCTCGCGGTCCGGCAAGGGGCCGGGGCGCTGCTCTTTCCCACATTGAACGTGGGGACAAACTTACACGAACATACAGGCAACCTTCAGCGCTCGTCGGGCCGCGTTCTGAACCTCAATGAGTCCTCGCTATACGTCGGCGGCGGTGCCGGGGCGATGGCGGCGAGCCCGGTCGAGGTCCCCGCCGTCAGCATTTTCAGCCAATTGACGGACGCCGTCTTCGAACCTTTGGCCGCGCGCCGGCGGGTCGAGGAGTCGCGATTCTCTGCTTCCGAGACGGCGAATGCGATCTTGCGAGAAGTCGCCGAGCTTCACTTCGAGTTGCTCGCCGCCGAGGCCGATCTGCGCGTTCGCCGCGAGACGGCCGGACAAGCCGAGGAAGTGGCCAAACTGACCCGGGCCTATGCCGACGCGCAGCAAGGGCGCGAGGCCGACGCGGAGCGCGCCTCGACGGAGTTGAGCCTGATTGTCAGGGAGGTTCAGCAGGCCGAGGAAGAGGCCGCGGTCGCTTCGGCGCGGATGTCTCACAGGCTCCATCTCGACCAGGCCGTCCGGGTCCGACCTCTGGCGATGACTCCTGAACAAGTCACCCTGATCGATCCCGAAGCTCCCTTGCTCGTACTGATTCAGGTCGCCCTGACACATCACCCGACGATCGGGGCGCGGGCCGCTGCGCTCGCCGCCGCGGAGGTTCATCACAAGCAGGAACGCTATCGGCCGCTCCTGCCGACGGTCTGGGTGGGTTTTAGCGGCGGTGGGTTCGGAGGCGGCAGCAACCTCGCCCCCCCTCAACTCTCTCACTTCGCCGGACGGACCGATTTCGACGTTCGCGTATTCTGGACTCTTCGAAACTTCGGCGTCGGGAACATCGCGCTCCAGAAACAGAGGTTGGCCGAGGTCGGTCAAGCCGTCGGCGAACGATCGCGGGCGATTTCCGAGATCCGGAGCGAGGTGAGCGCGGCCTACGCGGAGGTCTCCGCGACTCGTCGGCAAGTCGATCTCGCCACACGAAGGCTTGCGAGCGCGGAGGTGGGGTTCAACGAAGATTTCGAGCGGATTCGCAACACGGTCGGGCGTCCCATCGAGGTCGTGAACAGTTTGCAACTGTTGAATCAGGCGCGCATCGCGCGCATCCGCGCGGTCACCGATTACAACAAGGCCGAGTTTCGGCTCTTCGTGTCGTTGGGCTCGCCGCCGCCGCTCGGAACGCCCGTTGAGGGACCGGCTCCTCTCCCGCCTCTGGCATTCCCTCCCGTCTCACCAACCCCCGGCGCGGTCGTTGATGGCCGATAATTCGGACTTTCATACCGATTTGGGGTGAGCGCTTTCATATCCGGAAAAATCGAGCCAGTAGATCGGGAACGCGCGAAGTGTCTGTCGCCCATACCGATCGACTGCCAGGATGTCGAGCTGGTTGATCCCGTCGGTCAGATCGTCCTTGAACGCGAAGTTCCCGTTCGCGTCGGCGACATAGGCGGGTCCGCGCAATTTGAGGTCGACGGTCCCCTTGCCCGTGAAAATCAAGGCCCCGGGCGTCGTGTGCCCGATCACCGTGGGAACCCTGCGGTGTGTCACGCCTCCCGAATTCTTCGGGAGCGGCCCCCGGGCCTGATCCTGTGGTGCGAGAGCCACGCGGAGCGTGAGCGGCAGCTTGGGGCCCACGGGGGGGAGTGCCCGCAGGAGGAGCCGACCATCGTCCTGGCCGATCCGGCCGTTATGGTTCAGGTCGAACGCGGTTTGATAATTCGGCTGACCGGCGTGACTCAGGTACGCCTGCGTGAATCCGCGAAGAGTGGAGAGCGTGTCGGGGGCGCTCAAAGGCAGTCGATCTTCGAGGGCTTCCAGAACCGGCCGAGAGTTCCTGCAAGACCTGGACATGGTTTCACTCCCGGACGTTTCATCAGGTCGTAAGATCCCCCAAAAAACGAGGGAGGGATTGTGTAAACATCGGTGAGTCGCGCGGCCCTTCTTCACTCCGACTTCCAGACGGCGGTTCCCTCGACGACTGATCCCGTGTTCATGATGACTTCGTCCTCGGGCGAGAGCCCGGAGAGGATCTCGACGCGGATACCGTCGTCGGCCCCGATCGTGACCTGCGTCTTTTTGGCCTTCCCATCCTTGACGATGTAAACGTCGGCTTTGCCACCCTTCGACTCCCCGACAAGGGCGGACGCCGGCAACGTTGAACTCTTCGTCGACTTATCGAGAATGATCTTGGCGATGCCGTACATCCCGGGGCGTATCCGGTCGTCGGCATTCGGCAGGTCGATCTCGGTGTGCATGGTCCTGGTCGTGGGGTCTTCCGCGTCGGCGAACCGAGAGACTTTGCCCTTGAACACCTCGGCCTCGAAGGCGTCGAGGTGGATCTCGGCCTCATCGCCGACATCGACCAAGGGGACGTCTCGGTCGGGAACGTCCGTGACGACGCGAACCTTGTCGACCCGCGCGATTGTCAGTAACGGGACGATCCCCCCCTCCGTGGCCGATCGGATAAAGGCACCGGGGAAGAAGTTCCGTTTGGTGACGACGCCATCGTAGGGGGAAGTGATTTTGGTGTACGAAACCAGAACCTTCGCCCTTGCGAGCTTGGCTTCCGCCACGCGGACGTTCGCCCTGGCTTCGGCGAGGTCGGCCTCGGCTTTCTTGACCCTCGCGTCCGCCGCGAGAAGCTGCGCCCTGGCATTGAGGACCGCTTTGCGGGAGGCGAGTTCCGAGGCCTTGGCGGAATCGTAGCTCTCCTCCTCCTCGTCGGCGATCTGCTGGGGAATCGCTTTGTTCTGCACGAGTTCCTTGTAGCGCGCGAACTTCTTCGAATGGTAACTCGACATCGAAACGTACCGCCCGACTTCCGCGATCGACTGTTCGACGCTGGTCGAGGCGGCTTCCCGGTCGGCTTTCGCGGAGTCGATGAACGCCAACGCTTGGGCGACGGCGGCCTGAGACTGTTCGACGTCGGCGGCGGCCTTGACCTCGTCGGTGATGACTTCGGGGTCATCGATTTCCGCCAAGAGTTGGTCCTTCTTCACGCGGTCGCCGTAGTCGACGTGTTGCGTCTTCAAGTACCCGGAAATCTTGGCGTAGAGGTCGGCCTCGGCCCAAGGATGGACGGAGCCGATCTGGGCGGACGTTCTCAGGATTCCCCCCTTCATGAGGCGTATGGTCTCGACCGGAATCGGGTTCTCCGAGGAGGATCCCGTCACCGAGTCTCCGCGACCCGCCGGGGAGGCGTTGATCGGGTTGACTCCTTCCGAGTGGGTGAACCAGGCTTCGGCGGCGGCTCCAACCGCGGCGGCGACGGCGAGCATGAACCAGCCCCATCTCCACTGTCGATTTGGGGATACTTGGGAAGGTGACTCTGGTTTCGTAGCGGTGGACACGAGTATGAACCTCCGGATTTCAGGAAACGCTTGGTTCGAGTCGGGGTAGCCTGTGTTCGGCGCGGTGAAGCGTCTCGCCCGGGCTGGATTAACGGTGGGTGGCTCTTCCGATGTTCCAGGCGGTTGACCCCCCGTAATGGCCGATGACCAATGGCCGATGGACTAATGAGCTGGTTTTGTCGGCCATTGGACATCGGTAATCGATCATTTTCGACGACCCGACACAGAGCTAAAGAGCCCGGATCTACTCGTTCCCACGGTCCTCCGTGGGAATGCCGTCCCCGACGCTCCGCGTCATCCGGCCTCCGCGGAATACGGACGCGGAGC
>JAYUFP010000405.1:0-5670 GCA_043738665.1 Isosphaeraceae bacterium | reverse complement strand
CGCTTCGCGGCACCTTCTCCCGGGGGGAGAAGGGTCAAGAACGGACTTTGCAATCCGCCCGCGGGACTTTTGTCCGCCCCTTGTGGCGGGAGTCGTATGCTGTTAGACTTCAGTCCTCCTCTCGCCTCCGAACTAGCGGATCGTTATTATCTCGCCGTTACCCGATGACCCCCCGTCATCAAGGGCGGGCCGTTCCACGAACGCTGTTCCCTCGCGACCTGACTCGGTCAACCCGTTCGCGGAGCGCGCCATGCGGATCACCGGCGTCGGAGCCGTATTTTCCAGACGGATTGGACTCCTCAGCCTGGGTTTTGTGATTTTCGCCTCGGCCGCGTCCCCGGCCGTCGCCAAAGACCCCGCCCCTTTGAAGAAACCGACTCCCACGTACGCCAAGGACGTCGCCCCGGTCTTGCAGGCGAAATGCCTCAACTGCCACCGCAAGCACCAGGTCGGGCCGTTCGCACTCGAGACCTACGAGCAGGCGAGGAAGCGGGCGCACGACATCGCCGAGGTGACCGAGGGGCGATCGATGCCTCCTTGGAAGCCGACGCCGGGGGTCGGCCCCAAGCTCAAGCACGACCAGTCGCTGACCCCCGCCGAGGTCGCCGTCTTCGCCGCATGGGCCGAAGGGGGAGCACCGCTCGGTGACCCCAAGGATGTGCCGCCGACCCCGAAATTCGCCGAGGGCTGGAAACTCGGCCCTCCCGACCTGATCCTCGACCCCGCCGAGGCCTACCCGGTCGCCGCCTCGGGTTCCGACTCGTATCGGTGCTTCGTCTTGCCGACCAACCTGGCCAAGGATACGTACCTGGAGGCGGTCGACTACGCCCCCGGGGAGAAAAGCGCGGTCCACCACCTGATCGCCTACATCGACACGACCGGCACCGGCCGCCTGCTCGACGCGGCCGACCCCGGCCCCGGTTACACAGCGCCCGCGGGTCCCGGGTTCATGGCCCCGGAACTCGGCTTCTGGACGGGGGGGAATCATCCCCACCGGCTCCCCGAAGGAGTCGGCATCCTGATCCCCGCCCAGGCCGACATCGTGGTCCAGGTCCACTACCATCCCGGCGGTAAACCGGGGAGCGACAAGACCCGCGTGGGCTTCTACTTCTCGAGCAAGCCCGTCAAGCAGGCGCTGCACTGGAATAATGTGTCGAGTTACGACTTCCGCCTCCCTCCCGGTAAAAACAACGTCGAGGTGAAGGCGAGCTGGTACGTCCCGACCGACCTGGAGATCCTCGCCGTCTCGCCGCACATGCACGGGCTCGGCCGTGACATGCACATGTCAATGACCTTGCCGAACGGGAAGACGCAGAGCCTGATCGAGATCGCCAAGTGGGACCCGTCGTGGCAGAGCGCGTACTACTTCCAGAAGCCGATCTCGCTCCCCGGCGGATCATCCGTGAAGGTCGTCGCCCATTTCGACAACTCGGCCCATTCCCGGAACCCGAACAAGCCGCCGAAGATGGTCAAGTTCGGCCCCAACGCCGCGGACGAGATGTGCGTGGGGTACATCGCCGTGGTCAAGAAAGGTCAGGATCTGACCGTCCCGAGAGCCTACGACGACCTCTTCGAGATCTTCATGCGCCAGCGCGAACGGCTGATCCGGAAGTCTCAGGACCGGTAAGCGATAGGCCGTCATTCCTTTGCCGCTTTTCGTGTGGGTTGATCGAAAGACGGACTTCGGATACGACCGGCGGCATCCAAACGGGCCGAGATTTAAGGCGTGATTTCCGGATTGTTCCTCTGCGTCGCCTCGGTCGGCCGGGGATCACTTCGCCTCTTTGTTCGTCTCCTTGACCTCTTCCGGGGTCAGCGCGCGGACTTCTATTTTCCGCAAGGCCCCGGTGGTCTCCCAGGTCGCGAAGCCGAGCGGCTGGTTGGAACGGGTCTCGATCCGGGTGCCGACGTGGCGATCCTGGTGGGAGATATCGACCACCTTGTCCTTATCGATCCAGCAGCGGATCACCTCGTCGGTCACTCTCACTCGGAACGTGTACCACTTCTTGGATTCGTACTTATAAAAATGCCCGGTCTCATTCTCCGATGCGTCGGCACCGCCGAGGCTGGAGAGCCCCGTCACCGTGCCTCCCCAGCCTCCGTTCACCAGGGTGATGAAATTCTTGCCGACGGGGAACGTGGCGGCGGCGAAGAAGTCGCCCCCGTCGCGCCTTTGAGCTTCGTAAACGAGTTCGTAATCAGTGGTCGGCAAGTCTTTGCGGGTCGAGGTGATCCCGGTCATCGACTCGCCCGCCTTCAACACGATCGCGCCATCGACCACCTTCACCTCGGCCGCGCCGGAGAAGTCGGTCTTCTTCCAGCCGTCGAGGGTCTTGCCGTCAAAGAGGACGAGCGGCTTCGGCGGCTCGGCGGCGTTGGCGATGGAAAGCGACAGGAAGAACGCGGCGGTCGTGAGACGAATCGGCTGCGAGGCGTTCATCAGAGATCCCTCGACGGCGTGAGTTCGGAAATGCCCGCCCCGAGCATAACATCGGTTGGACTCGAATTCCTCCCATTCGATCCGTTTGGGGATTCACTCCACTCGCAACGCCCCTAACTCTGACCAAACCCGGCTAGCCGCTCCGTACTTCCAAGGTTCAAAACTCGTTCCGGCTTTCGTCATTCGATCAGTCGCTCGAGTTTCACACACAACACTCGTCCTGCGTTGTCAAAACGTCATGTTATTATCACCCGACGGTTCGTTCTCCCAGGTCAGCCATGGTGAGAATTCGCGTTGAAGTTGATTCAGTCTCGACGGAACCTCGTTCCAGGGTCGGAGGCCCATTCCATCGGCGAACCTTTTCAAGAGCCGGCGCGTGCCTGATTCATCCTCCGGCCAGGGCTCATTGACCGAGTAATCCTCGGCATATTTCTCGGGCTCACTCGCGAGATACTCCATCCTGAAGAAACCTCGGAACATTCCCAGACCAAGGAACTCATCAAGGTCGGCTCCGAGAATGATGCTTGCCGCGCCGAAAGGCACGGTCATCACCACCGGTGAGTCCACGGCCGGCCGGTCTTCTCGGAGGACCAGGCTGAAATGGACACCGTCGCCGCCGGTCGCCGCGAACGTGAGCGCGTTGCTCGGCGTCCGCGGGTCATCGGAATGTTCGAGCGGGTTCACCAGGAGAAGCCCGATCGGATCAAAGACGTAATCCGCCTGTCCGCGAGCCGCCCTCGCAAGTTGCCAGTCGCTCTCCATGAAGGATCCGAGACGAGCCGAATGCCCGAGCTCGCGCAAGATCGCTTGAGCCTGCTCCCAGAGGCGGTGGAGCGTCGGGTGATCGACGGATTCCCAATCCGCGGGTCGGCCTCCGGTCGCTCGGAGTCGAAGTCACGATTGTCGATTGTCAACGAGGAAATCCTATTCCATTACAACCCGAATCGCAACCGAGGGTGAGAAATCCCTTGACGTTTGCAACGTCCGTCCTTCTCCCCCCGGGAGAAGGTGGCCGGAGGCCGGATGAGGGTTCCGGGCCTCAGTGTAAGGCGAAAAACCCCCTCATCCGCCGCTTCGCGGCACCTTCTCCCAGGGGGAGAAGGGTCATAACGGACTTTGCGATCCTTTTGGGAGAACCCCACGAGCCCTCGCTTGTGATTTAGATGGATATGATCATGTCACACAGTGCGATCGTGACGATGGCCATCCGACTTCGGTGAATTCCGCGTTCGTCGCGTTTATTCACCTCACTCATCAATCGGCGGCGGCGGAGGAGGAGGGCCTCCGCCTCCTCGGCGGCCACCGGGTCCGCCCGGACCTCCGGGACCACCGGGGCCTCGGGATCGCATTTCCTTCAGTTGCGTTCGCTGGTCGGCGGTCAGGATCGCGTTGAGTTTCGTGTCAACGTCTTTCTGAAGGTCGGCGATCTTGGCTTTTTGCTCGGGGGTGAGATTCAGGCGGTCCTGCAGCATCGGGTTAAGGATCTCTCCGGGACGGGGCGGCCCTCCCATGCCTCGACCGGGTCCGCCCGGTCCTCCGGGACCTCCCGGCCCACCGGGGCCTCTGCGTTCAGAAACGGGTTCCTGTGCGGCGAGGGCGGTCAGTTCCTTGGCGGTGACGTTGCCGTCGTTGTCGGCGTCGGCCCTGGAGAAGAGGCGTTTGAGGCGGGGGTCGGTGACCTCGTCCTCGGTCAGTTTGCCGTTTTTGTCCTTGTCGTAGGCCATCAGGCCGTCAATCAGGTCGTGCGCGGCCGATCCCCCGTCGTCATCGGGGCGCTGGGCGAGGGCGAATGTGATCCCCAGGGCGAAGACGCACGTCATCAAGAATCCGGCGATGATTCGCATATTGGTTCTCGTTCTCGTGAAAGCGTATCAGTCAATGGGGTCATCGATCCGACGTCTTGGTGCCCTTCAGCGTGTCCTCGTCCGGGGTCCGGCCCAGGACGATGTCGAACCTAGCGGAGAGTTCGCCGATCTTCGACGTCTTGATCGGGACGAAGTCGACCATGATGAGTTCGCGATCGAGGATGCCGCCGGCTTCGGCGAAGATGCCGTCGCGGGCGTTGCCGGGGTGCCCGTTGATCATGCACTGGGTGGTGAGCAGTTCGCGGTCGCCGCGCTTGATCTTGAAGTGGATGTGAGGCGCGGGCCTGCCGGGGTAGGGGACCGGCTTGATCGTCCGGAACCGGTAGCCGCCGTCCGCGCCCGTGGTGAACGTGCCGAACCCCTGGAAGTTCTTGTCCTGTTTGTTCCGCGTCGAGTCGCTGTCGCCGGAGTGAAGGTAAACCTCGTTGGCGTCGCACTGCCAGATCTCAACGGTGGCGTTCTTCACGGGGGAGCCGCTGGGAGTGAGGATTCGCCCCGTCAGGTGGGTGATCTCGCCGACGGCCGGGGTCACGTTGTCGTTGATGATGATCAGGTCGTTATCCGTGTCGAGCGGGAGCTTGTCGGGGTAGAACGGGCCTTCGGTCAACGGGGGGGTGCGGATCAACTGGTCGGCGAACAGCCCCTTGGTCGCGAAAAAGGCCGCCCCGGTCGTTGCCAGGAAGACGCGGCGGCTGGGACGTTGAATCAGTGACCTCATGGAAAAACCCTTGTTGGGAAGTGGTGAAATTTGCGAAAGATTCGGTCGACTCGGCTGCACAACGGGTTGATGGCCCACCGGCGTTCGGTCCGTCGACCATCAGGCAATAAACCTTTGTTAAACTCTTGTGAGGCGACGGCACGAACCCCGCTTGAAACGTACGCACACGCGGGTTGGGGACGGGAATCCCGAAAACACGCGGTGTCTCGGCGATTTCTTAAAGGTTCTTCGATCGGCGCGCGGTCCGTGCCTGCAATTTCGCTTTAATTTTGGGAGCACGCCGTCCTCGGTCGTCGTCGAAAGGCCTTATGAGAGTCGTGGACGAGCAAGGCTAAATTGGTGACGTTCGGGGTGCCACGGGTTGTACTCAACCCGTGCCGCAAGCCTTGTCCAACGCACGGGTTCGGAATACCGAACCGCGTGGCGCCCAGACCCGCCATTTTAGCCTTGATGGGGCAGTGGAAACATTTTAGGACCAATCGCCTGAAACCGCACCATGCCCTCGGGCGGACCGTCGAGGCTCGGTGAGAGAAGGCCCCCGGTGCTCCCTGAACACGGAGCGTTAATCGGTTGGGACCGCGGCCGAAAACGCGTTCCGACGTCCTCGGCCTGATTCAAAAAGATCCCCTCTCGTTTTTTTTCGCACG
>JAYUFP010000404.1:0-1770 GCA_043738665.1 Isosphaeraceae bacterium | reverse complement strand
GGACGCAAGGGGCGTAGGCGCAAGGGGACAGCGCTCCGGTCGCCGCAGACGCCGATCGAGCGGCCCTCGGAGCGAGCGTCCGATAATGCGTCTTATGTTCCGCGAGAAACAAAGGTGTCAGTCACCTTTATTGAATGCCGGACCGAATTTGTTTGAGGAACTTGCGATAAGATGAAAAAGGTTCCTGACACCGTTTTAACGGGGGCGGCGCCCGGGTTTACAATAGGAGGAAGACGTCTTTTCATGAGAACCGTCACGGAAGGCCTTGTTCGCAATTTCGGAGGCGGAATGATGTCGGACGCAAATCTCCCTCTTGCCGAGTGGTCGCGGGTCGGCGGCGTGGCGGTCGTCGACGTTTTGCACAAGGAGATACTCGGCCCCGAAGCGGCCGCGGCGCTCGGCGAGCAACTCGGGTCGTTGCTCCGATCCGGGGAAGTTCGCCAACTGTTGGATTTCTCCCGGACCCAGCTCATATCGAGCACCGTGTTCGGTGCACTCCTGAGTTTCTGGAAGCAGGTTGAGGCGGCCGGCGGCGAACTGAAAATCTGCGGAATGAACCCCTCGGTCCGGCTCGGAGCCGACATCCTCTGCCTGGGTGAGTTCATCCCGATCCACGACGACAAGGCCGCGGCGCTCGCGGCGTTTTCTGGAGGGGTAGGAACGTGAATTTTCCGACCCTCAGTCGCCACCCATCAACAAACTCAACGTCGGCTCGATCGCTTCGGCGAGGATCGCGTAGCCTTTGGCGGAGAGGTGGAGGGCGTCGGGCTCGATCGCGCGATCGACCTTGCCTTCGGGGCCGAGGAGCTTTTCCCCGGGGTCGAGGTAGGTCACCTGCGGGCGAGTACCGAGCGTGACGAGAAACTGGTTCACCAGGGCGATTCGTGGGTCGGGGGTGTCGGCGATGGGGGCCTGGCCGTGGCCCGGTGTGTAGCCTCGGGGCAAGAGGCCCAGGACCAGGATCTTCGTCCGCGGCGAACGGCGGAGGATCTCGTCGATGACCGCCGCCACCCCTTCGGCGATCGCGATCGGCGGATCGAGGCCGATGTTGTTCGTGCCGATCAGGAGCACCACCACCTCGGGCTCGACAGGCCCGATCTCGCCGTGACCGACCCTCCAGAGCAAGTGCTCGACATGATCGCCGTCGATGCCGAAGTTCTCGGCCCCTCGCTTTGCGAAGTGCCGGTCCCAGATCCGCCGCGGCCCTTCGCGGTCGAACGAACCCAGGCTTTCCCCCTGCCAGCCCGCAGTGATAGAATCCCCCAGGAACAATAGCCGAGTGCCCCCTTCGAGGGCGCGTGCGACGTTTCTCCGGTGCTTCGCCACCCATTCGGGGAGGTCGTTCCGAGGCGCCGCGGTCGTCGGCCCTCGACGAGGATTCGCCGGGGTGGACGACGCGCGGATCGTCGCGACCGCCAACCCGATCGCGACGAGCACAGGGGCCGTCAACAGCGCGAGCAACCGCAACAGCGGACGCCCTGGGGGCTTACCCGCCACAGGGGTTTCCTCAGGCTCCGAAGCGCCCCCCTGCTCCCCGAAATCGACCGGCCGCGAAGGGACGCGGGTCCACACCCGCTTGAGTCGTAGGAACGGCCGCTCGAACCCGTAATATGAGGCCGCCGCCATCGCGACGGTCGCCAACGGGGCGAGGAACGCCAGCACGGTGGACTTGTCGGAGAAATCGGGGAGCCGGTCCCCGACCCAAGGCACGACCCCTAGCGCGATCTCGTGAAACAGGTAAAGCCCGTAGCTGATCCGCCCCAGCCAGAC
>JAYUFP010000403.1:0-5684 GCA_043738665.1 Isosphaeraceae bacterium | reverse complement strand
AGGGACGCTTGCATTATTCGGTAAGTCGGCATCGCTTCATGAGGCATGATGGATGGCGGATGACGGATGACGGATCATGCATGCCTGCTTGCTTCTCCGCCATCCGCCATCCGCCATCCGCCATTCCCTTTCTTGCCCGATTCCCCAATGCCCACGCCCGGAGTCTCTCCGATGAATCGCGACCCGTCCCACCCCAAATTGAATCGGAGAAGGTTCTTGACCGCGACCGGGGCCGTGATCGCCGGGGGGTACGGGGCGAAAGCGTGGAGCGACCACGACGAACGCGCGAGACGCTCCGAGGTTTTCGTCGCAAGAGCGACGTCATACAGTGAAGACCTTGAGCGGATCATCCGCGATGGCTTTCTCGCGCTCGGGCTAACGCCGAAATGGGCGGCGGGGAAGTCGGTGCTGCTCAAGCCGAACCTCGTCGAGCCGAGCATGGACGCGCCTCAGATCAACACGAATCCGATGATGGTCCGCGCCGCGGCCGACGTATTCCGAAGCTGGGGGGCGCGCGAGGTCGTGGTGGCCGAAGGGCAGGGGCATTGTCGGGACACCGAGTACGTCCTCGAACAGTCGGGACTCGGTGAAGTGCTCAACGAGGCGAAGCTCGACTTCCTCGATCTGAATCACGACGACGTCAGGTCGACTCCCAATACATTACGATACACAAACATGAAGGAACTCTGGCTCCCGGAAGGACTCCTACGGGCCGACATCGTGGTTTCGATGCCGAAGATGAAGACGCACCACTGGGCGGGCGTGACACTCTCGATGAAGAACCTGTTCGGCGTCATGCCGGGGATCGTCTACGGCTGGCCGAAGAACGTGCTCCACCACGCCGGGATTCCGCAGTCGATCCTCGACATCAACGCCGCGGTGAAGCCGCAACTGGCGATCGTCGATGGCATCGTGGCGATGGAAGGAGACGGCCCGATCATGGGGAAAGCCTGCAACGCGGGAGTGATCGTGATCGGAACCAACCCCCCGGCCGTCGACGCCACCACCACCCGTTTGATGGGAATCGACCCGTGGAGGATCGGGTATCTCGCGGAAGCCTCCGGCCGGCTTGGTCCCATTGCCGAAAATCACATCACGCAGCGCGGTGCGGCGATCGGGCCGCTCGTGCGGAAGTTTCAGTTTTTGCATGTGTGATGCCACAACACGGGAGAACGTCTCGGACATGCCGCCGCAGGAACCCGACGTTCGGGGCGCGTTCGGGGCTTCCATGTCAGAAGGCATGCGATATGATCTCACCCGGCTCATCCGATTTCTCGTGAAGCCGGGGGATTCGAACTTTGCTATTTAGTCCGTTGGAACCAATGCTCGGGCTCATGGTGATCCTGGTCGGCTTTATCATCGCTCTGCCTCTCGCCCTTCAATTCCTCGCCTTTGTCCTCACGTTCATCCACTATCTCAGGGCGAAACGGAAGGTCTGGCCTTATGTCTCCGAGGCCGAGTTTGAGCCGGAAAACGCTCCCGACACGACGAACCCTTACGCCGCGCCCGTCGCGGGCGACCTGGTGGGGAACACGGACTACGGCCTGGCGATGTGCGAGCAGGCGCGGGAGCACGGTTTTCGCCCGATCGCGCGGTTCTACGACGGCAGCAGTCGAAAGCATAAAGTGCGCTACGATTTTCACATCTCACCGGACTGCAAGACCTTCGCGGTCGTCGCCGCCGGAGGCGTGGGCCTTGTCAACGTCGAATGCACATGGATGCTCACGCGATTGCTCAACGATCGGAACATCGTGACGCTCGACGAGAATAAGTTCGCCGACTCCGACTGCAGCGGACGTACCGAGTACGTTGTCCTCACCAACGCGGATTTCGACGAGCTCTTTCAGTGCCATCGGAAGCGGGTCGAGGCCGTACGGGATCGCGTGATCCCGTACTCGTCGGACGACCCCATCACCGATTTTCGACGGACAGGTATCGAAGGTCTGGAGAAACAGGTCCAGCGCGGATGGGTAAAGTTCCTCGACCCGGAGCACCTGACGTACAAATACACGGTCAAAGCCGCGTTTCTGACAGCACTTAAAGGCACGAGCAAGAAATTCTTTCGCGCCTATCGCGACCAGAAGCGAAAACGATTCCGAAAGCCCGGACACCGCGGTTATGTGCCTTCCGGCCAGGAGGGCAGGGCGGGGGGCTTGTGGCTCGAGCGTCTTAGGGCCGTTTTCCTGGTCGTCATGTTCTTCGGAATCTTCTCCTCATTCGTCAGTTCCGGCATGCCGGCGAGTGGCCGATTCGTGGTGCACGCCATGATCCCGATCATCGGGCTCGCGGGCGCGGTCTGGACATCGATCTTGATGCAATCTCGACGTTAGGCTTGAAAAGCCTTGGCACCTTCGCAATCCCTCGAATTCCACAGTCGCACTTGTCGCCTAAGGCTCCGTCATCGTAATCTGGTCGCTTTGCCCTTCCGTGAAAATCCGGGCGATCCGCGGGGATTAGGATGACTCTGATGCGCATCACGACAGGACGTTTCCTCTTCTTCGGACTTCTAACACTCTTCGGGGCGGGCGTCGCGATTGCCGACGAGCCCAAGCTCGCCGACTATTTCGGGTTCCTTCCGCTTGAGGTTTATAAGCTCGACACGCGGTTGAACAATCTCCTGGTCAAGGATCTCGACGGCGACAAGACCGAGGACGTGATCGTCAGCAATAATAGTCGTTCACGGATCGATATTCTTCTGAGCAAAAAATCGACCGCGACCGACGACAAGATTCCCTCGTTCCTCAAGCCCGAGGTCAACGAGATCCTCAGCGACCGCCGGATGCGGCTTTCGAGCGTCCCGGTCAACAAGGAGGTCGTGAGCCTGGTCACCGGCGACTTCAACGGCGACGGCAAGACCGACCTGGCGTACTACGGCAACCCCGCCGAACTCGTCGTCCTGCTCAATGAAGGCGACGGTCGGTTTGACAACGGCAACGCCAAGAAGGTCAACACCGGGGAGGCCGTCGAGAGCCAGACGGCGTTGACCGTGGGCGACTTCAACCGCGACGGCCGCGACGACCTGGCGCTTCTTGGCGCCAACGAACTCATCCTGGTTTACCAGGGAGAGAAAGGCAAACTCGGCGAGCCCGAACGTCTGCCCCATACGGCCGGGAATCCGCGGATGCTGAGGGCGGTCGACCTCGACGGTGACGGCGGCGACGACCTGGTGATGCTCGACGGCGGCACCGACGACCCGATCCGCGTACGGTTCTCGACCAAAGCGGGGAAGCTCGGCCCCGAGCAACGCTTCCAGATCGAAAACCCCCGCTCGATCGCCTACGGACCGATCGACAACCGACCGGGTTCGGAAGTGGTCATCGTCGAGAGCACCTCCGGACGCGCCAAGGTGCTCACGCTCGACGAGGCCGGTCCCGACGAATCGGGCCGGCGCGGGCGGCTGATCGTTTACCCGCTGCCGGTGGGGACGGATCGCGGCCGGTCGCTGGCGTTGGGAGACCTCGACGGCGACGGTAAGGCCGACGTCGTGGTGACCGACCCCGCCAACGCCCAGTTCCTTGTCTACCGGCAGTCGGGCACGGCCGGCCTGGGGAGCAGCCAGACCTTCCCGGGGCTCGTCGGCGGCAAGACCGTGAAGCTCGCCGACTTCAACGGCGACGGTAAGTCCGAGGTGATCGTCCTCTCCGAGCAGGAAAAGCAGATCGGCCGGAGCGTCCTGGCCGACAACCGCCTCACGTTCCCGACCCCGCTCCCGCTCAGCGGCGAGCCCGTGGCGATGGATGTGGCCGACCTCGACGGCGACAAGTCCCCCGAGGTCGTCTACCTCTCGCGAACGAAGACCAACGGCTCCGACGAGTTCAGCCTGCGGGCCGTGAAGCGCGAGAAGAGCGGCACGTTCGTCCCATTCCGCTGGGGGCAGGACGACGGTTTGGCACTCAAGGGCTTGCCCGGCCTTCCCCCGGCCATCCGTGTGATCGACGTGAACCGCGACGGCCAGGCCGATTTCCTCGTCTTCAACGCCTTCGGCCCGCCGACGCTCCTGCTCGGACGCGCCGGCGAACCTCCCGCGCCCGCGGGAGGGAGCCTGGGACCGCTCGCCGGAGTGAATCCGGCGGGGCTCACGCTTGCCGACCTCAACGGCCCCGCCTTGATCGTCGCGCAGAATTCGTTCGCGAGAAACCTGCTCCTCGACAAGAGCGGGCGGTGGGAGGTCAAGGACCAGTACAACAGCGGGAACGGCAAGGCCCAGATCCTCGGGGCCGCGGCGATCGACACCGACGGCGACGGCAAGAAGGAGATCGTCCTGCTCGACAAGACGACGAAATCCCTGCTGTTCCTCGACCTCAAGGACGGAGTCTACCGCCCTGGCGGCAGCCTCTCGGTCGGTGCGATCGACTTTCAGGGGATGCAGGTGGCCGACCTCGACGGCGACGGCCGGGACGATCTGCTGATCGCGGGGAGCGATCATTTCAACGTCTTCTCGACGGGCCGGAAGGGCCAAAAACTCCGGCTCATCGCGAGCTACGAGTCAAGTCGCCCCGGCGCGAAGTTCGGCGACGTGATCACCGCGGACCTCAACGCCGACGGCAAGCCCGACGTGGTCCTGACCGACGGCTCCGAGCAGTCGCTCGACATCGTCACCTACTCCGGCAAGCCCGACCTGAACCGCGCCCTGAGCTTCAAGATGTTCGAACGCAAATCCTTCCGCGGCGGCATCGACTCGAACGAGCCCCGCGACATGGCGGTGGGGGACGTCGATGGCGACGGCCGCACCGACCTGATCCTGATCGTCCACGACCGCGTCTTACTCTACCGGCAGGATCCGGGGACGAAGAAGTAAACCGAGAATTCATCCGCAGATGTCGCAGATGAACGCAGATAAATTTAATGAGAATCTCTTATCTGTGTTCGTCGGCGTCATCTGCGGTTCAATCGTCTTTCATGGCGTGTCACCCTCAACGACCAGGTCGATGGCGGAGAAATGTTCGTGGTCGCTGTTGGTCTGGCGCGTCTCGACGCGGACGAGGTAGACGCCGGGTTCGGTGATCTTGAGTGAGTTCTTGAGGCCGGCCTTCGCGCCCGGCTTGAAGTCCATTTCGAACGCCGACTGCATCACGACTTCGCCGTTCAGGTCGGGCGGTGTTTTCGAGCCGACCTTGTCGACCTTGACCACGAAGAAGTGGACCACGACGTTTTCGAGCGTCTTGTGCGGATAGACGTTCGTGAGCATCCAGTTCACCTTGATCGGGTCGCCGGCTTTCACTTTCAGGACGGGTCGGGGGTTCTTGCCGTAGGCGGGCGGAGTCTGGTCGACGAACGCCGTCTGCTGACCCTTCGGGCCGATCACGTCGAGGTTGATCTTGGCGTGCTCGGCGAAGGCCGACGTCGTCGTCGTTAAAACTCCGATCGCGAGAAGGATACGCGCGGTCATCGTGTTCATGGCGGCGACTTTCTGGGGGAAACCGGAGAATCGGAACAACCGTCATCCTAACTCGCCCGGTCGAAGGATTGCGAAGTCGAATCAGGCGAGAACCATAAATTCGGAAACGAACCGCGGAGATCGCCGAGATCGCCGAGAGGAGATGAGCAAAATCGAGAGGCTCATAACGGATTCCGGGGGTGGTCGCTTCTTCGCTTCTTTGAGCCCCGAAGGGGCGACCGTCAACAGCCAGTTGGTAGGGTGGGTTGCGCTCCGCTGACCCCATAGCGTCCAACTTAAGGAATGG
>JAYUFP010000402.1:0-16456 GCA_043738665.1 Isosphaeraceae bacterium | reverse complement strand
CGATGAGTTCATGGAACAGCGACTTTGCTCGCACAAAAGTGAGGACGTCAGGGCCAACCGGCGGGAGAGGCTCGATTTCGCATTTAGAGGCGGCGAACTGCTGGGCCATATAGTCGGCGACCTTCTTCCGCTCTGCCGAGTTCGCGTCGGCGACCGACCTCAAGAAACTGTTGAACCTGTTGTCGGCTAACAAATGAACGTTTCGGTCCTGGACGTTGCCTTTCCACCCCAGGTTCTCGGCGAAGGCGGTAATTGCGTCGTGAAGAGTGATGTTCCTTTGGGAGAGCTGCTCGGAAAGGAGCTTGTCCCCGTACTTTCCGCGGGTTCCGACTGGCAATTCATCTAGGTCCCAGTCAGGGCGTTCGAGACGATAGAATAAAAAGAACAGGGCGGCAGTTCTTCTGCTCCCTTTCTTCTTGCCACCACCCTTCCCAGTCGGTGGTTGGGCCAGTAGGTCTTCGCAGGCCCTACGATGTCCGGTCGAAGGAAGCACGACCCGCTCACCGGATATGAAGTCGTCGATACGTTTAAGGGCGTTGCGAACGGCGTTCTCAACCAGAGTGTTACGTGTGCCACGCCTTCCGCCACCTGGCTGGGTTTTGGGACGACTCATGGCCACATCAACTTTTGCCTGAGTAAAGGTTCGGGCAGGTCGTCCTTCCGATTGTCCTCCCCTAGCTGTTGAACGATCGCTCGGGCCATCACTTCGGCCAGTTTTGGCGGAACGGCATCCCCGACTTGGTGGTATTGGGTGCTTCTGGGGCCGCAGAATGTCATCTCCGGGGGGAACGTTTGGATGATCGCCGACTCCCGGACGGTCAGCCTTCTGGCCCCAAGTAGCGCCCCAGTCTTTGGCGGTTTGCCGTTCGTGAGGTAGGCGTGGTACTCAGGAACGAGGTTCATGTCGTCGAAGAAGTGGGTCTTATTACCGCCGGCAGACGCAAGAATCGTATGGCAGGGCTTGTCCCGGTTGATCGGACGTCCGCCGCCGTTGAACACGTGTCCGTCGTATGGACTCGGTCGGAGGTCCGGTTTTTTGGCGTAGAAAACCTTTGAGGAGTTGGGCTCTCCGATTTGGTGGGTGGGCAGCACGTCCTTTACGGCGACGTAAGGGCATGCGCGGCCGGGGCCGTGCGTCTCCCGAGGGAACAGAAACTTCCGCCCCCGCATCCCGACCACGAATAGCCGCCGCCTTTTCTGAGGGACGCCGTAGTCGGCGGCGTTGACGAGCTTGTAGGTCAGGTGGTAGCCCATCTCATTGAACTCTTGGAGGACGGTGAGCAGGTATTCCCGGCGGTCCCCTACCATGAGCCCTGGCACGTTCTCCATCAGGAAGACGTCGGGGGTGACGTTCTTCAGGACGTCGATGAAAGAGGGGACCATGTTCCGCTCGTCGGAGTGAGCCTTGCGGAGTCCACCAGAGGAGAACGGCTGACAGGGAGGTCCCCCATACACGAGTTCGACCTTGCCCTTGTACTTGGAGAGGTTCACCCGCTGGATGTCAGCGTTCTCAATGTCGGCCTTCGGTGTGTGCAGGGAGTAGGTCTCGACCCGCACGGGCACGATCTCGACGGCACACACCGTTTTAACCCCAGCAGCCTTAAAGCCCAAGGTAAGGCCACCGGCACCGGCGAACAAGTCGATGGCCTGCAACATTATACAACGACCCCTGTTGGCGTGGCTCGTCTGAACGATTATCCATAACGTGATGGGGTAGTCAATGATTCACACCGATTTGGTGACGCGCATCCGCATCGATGCCTGGTCCTGCTATTTCCAAGCAACTCCATCGGAACATGATAAGGAAATCCCGATCGGTCAAGTTTCTCGACGATCCGATTATCCCTCACACCGCCGCCTCCCGCCCCTGCCCTTTTTCCTCTTCCCGCGCCTGTTTCAAGGCAATCCGGGACATGCAACGGGGACGAGCTAGACATGAAACGGGGATGCAGCTCGATTCCATGGTCGATGACCGGGCTACGTTTGACTGCCGAGCCCATTTGTCTCCGACGTTCACCCCTCCCGCCAAGGTTTCAGAGGCCGACCGCCGCGTCTTTCTCGATACTATCGAAGGAAGGGCCGCGCCCGATCACCGGGGCGTGAACGTCGCCGGTTCGTCGCCACGCCTCGTGAACCAAACCCGGCGCGACTCGCGAACAAACGCGAGCGGCGTCTCCGCGAAATGCTCTGTGACAATTCACACGACGAAGCCGTCGCGACCGCTCGCGGTCAAGGTCGGCGATCGCCCGGAGCGTTGTCGCGGTTCCCGAAACGAACCCGACCGAGGGTTTCGAGGCCGAACTCAGTCGAAGCGCCGAACGAACCCATTGTCCCGACTTTCGACGTCACCGCAAAAACCGCGCGGACGTTCGCGGACCTCGAAAGCGCCGAGCGAACCCATTTGTCCGTTTTGCTCGTCTCAGCGCG
Organism: Isosphaeraceae bacterium; assembly: GCA_043738665.1. Lineage (GTDB taxonomy): Bacteria > Planctomycetota > Planctomycetia > Isosphaerales > Isosphaeraceae > JAYUFP01. The sequence goes on along the minus strand of JAYUFP010000402.1, from coordinate 14,029 downwards.
AAGGACGCCGGACGGGCGAGTTCCGATATCGATTCGGAGACGCCAGAGTGTCACAATTTGTCGAATATTCAGGTTTGCCCCGGTCAACACGGACTCCGCTTCGAGTCGTGTGTTGAAGTCGTAAACGGTGATGATCAAGTCGTATGCGGAGTTTCCGGAGCGAAAGGACGCGGCACGAAAAACGGGTTTCGCGAAACGAAGCGAAATGACCCTCAACCCGTTGACACTCCGGGCCGATCCTCGTCTGTCCGAACGGCCCGGTACGCACCGACCGCGACGGTCGGTAGCCACGGCGAATGTTCCGCCTTCAGGACGCTTCTTGTCCGCGTCATTCATCCCTCCCGCCGCTTTTTGAGGCCGACGTCCGGTCCATTTTCGATACTATCGACGGAGGGACCGCGCGATCCCCGCGTTGAGGACCGAATACGGTGCGACTCGCGGACGAACGCTCCCGGCGTGAACCCGAGTTGTTCTTTGACAATTTCAAAAATGGCGATCGAGCGAATCTTTGAGACGGTTCCCGAAACGAAGCGAACGCCCGCGCCGAACGAAGCCAGTGGTAAGCTGTGCGGGCTCACTTCTCCCTGGTCGAATTCCCGAAACGAAGCGAACGCCCGCGCCGAACGAAGCCATCGTCAGAGACCCGGAGTCAGACTTTGATTTTTTGGTGTTTCATCCAAGCTGAAAAACCAAAACCAAGGTCTGACCCCGGCTTCTGTCGGCCATCGGCTATCGATCGTTCCAATCAATCCCGTCAGACGGCGACCAGCGAGCCGGCCGCGTTCTTGAGGGCGGCGGCCTTGTCGGTCTTTTCCCAGGTGAACTCGGGCTCGCTTCGCCCGAAGTGGCCGCCGCTGGCGGTTTTCTGGAAGATTGGGCGACGCAGGTCGAGGTGCTTGATGATTCCCGAAGGCGTCAACGGGAAGGTCTTCCGCACGAGTTCGGCGATCCGCGAGTCGGCGATCTGTCCGGTGCCGAAGGTGTCGACATGGACGCTCACCGGCTCGGAGACTCCGATCGCGTAGGCGAGCTGAATCTCGCACTTCTCGGCCAGGCCCGACGCGACGATGTTCTTGGCGACGTAGCGCGCCATATAGGCCGCCGAGCGGTCGACCTTTGTGGGATCCTTGCCGCTGAACGCCCCGCCGCCGTGACGGCCCATGCCGCCGTAGGTGTCGACGATGATCTTCCTGCCCGTCACGCCGGCGTCGCCGCAAGGCCCGCCGACCACGAACCGGCCGGTCGGGTTGATGTAATACTTGGTGTCGGCGTCGAGCATGTCGGCCGGCAGGACGGGCAGGATCACCTGCTCCTTGATCACCTTGCGGATCTCTTCGATCGGCGTCTCGTCGGTCTGGGTGGAGATGACGACGGCGTCGATCCGGATCGGCTTTCCGTCCTCATATTCGACGGTCACCTGGCTCTTGCTGTCCGGGCGGAGCCATTTGATCTTGCCGTTCTGGCGAAGCTCCGTGATCTTGTTGATGAGCCGGTGCGCCAGGGCGATGGGCATCGGCATCAACTCGGCCGTCTCATTCGAGGCATAGCCGAACATGAGGCCCTGGTCACCCGCCCCGATGTCCTTGCCCGCGTCGGTGTTTTCGTTCACGCCCTGGGCGATGTCGGGGGACTGTTTGCCAAGCGCCACCATCACGGCGCAGGTCTTGGCGTCGAATCCCATGTCGCTGGACGTATAGCCGATTTCCTCGACGACACGTCGGACGACGCTCGGGTAGTCGACCGAAGCCGTGGTGGTGATTTCACCCGCGACGACCACGAGTCCGGTCGTCAGCAGGGTTTCACAGGCGACGCGGGCCTTGGGGTCTTGTTTGAAGATGGCGTCGAGAATGCCGTCCGAGATTTGGTCGGCCATCTTATCGGGATGGCCCATCGAGACGGATTCGCTCGTGAATAAGTAGCGGTCGTTCTGCGGCACGGAACTGACTCTCCTGGGAAAAGGCGAGACGCCGGACTGCTGCCCTGAGTCGCCGCGTCGTCCGAGAGCAAAGAAACATTGGCCTGTCGGCTCCTTCGATAGAGCCGAAGGGAACGCATGGAAACCCAGTTTAACGAGCCGTTCTCGGAAATAGCAAGTCGAACGCAATCACACGTGGGGGTGATGCGACATGGCGCCGTTCAACGGGTGGCGGCAGCGGTCTCGGCCATCGGCCCGCGCTTCGCCTTGCTCCTCAGGCCGAGGGTTTGACGGACCATTGCCCGAGACTTCCACCAAGCCTCGCGTGCCGCGGCCTTCCAGCCCGTGTCCCGACCGATCCCGTTCGCGGTCCACTCGACGTGGCCGATCGCGTTGAAAATCTGATCGGTGACCTTCGCGACCCGATAGCCGCGGGATTCAATCAGCTTGGAAGTGGCGATCTCGGTGCCGATCGCGTGCCGGTAGGACGGCCCGAAGAGCGGGAATCCGCCGACCTCTTCGAGCACACGCCGGCTCGTGAACATGATGATCGACGGGACATGCCGACCCGTCTCGCCCGAAGCGATGCCGCGCTCGGCGCAAAGGCCGCGGTAGACGTCGAGGGGATGTTCTTGCTCGGCGCGGTCGGGGTCCGGCGTCAAGAATCTCGTATAGACCGTCTCGCGCAGGTATTCCCAGGTCATCGCGTCGTATTTGATCATCTCGCCGAGCAGACCGATCCCCGGGTCGTTCGTCATCCGGAACTCGAAATCGTAGAGCCACCCGCCCCTCTTGAGAAAGCAATCGTCCTGAAGGAAAAGGTAGAACTCGTAATCACCGGCATGACGCCAGCCGTATTCCCAGGCACCCAGGTTATAGTGCGAGTTCTCTCGATTTAAGACGCGCGGTCTCAAATCGTCGAACTGGGCGGGCAACGTGAGGGGCCGTTCGTCACCGCCGTTGCAGGCGACCACAACGTCGAAGGGGACCCCCGGTTCGATGACCCGCATTTGCTGGAGGAGCCGGTGTAGCCTGCGGGCCGGTCGTCCCGTCCAGTATGAAACGATGACGCACGTCCTGGGCTTGTTAAGCCGGTCCTGTGCCAAGGAAACCCCATCACCCATCGCCTGATCCTTTGGATGACCCGTCAAGTTTCTCGTCTGCCGGCCGGGAGTCGAACGACGTCCGCCAATTTTAGGTTGCTGAAACGGTCAAGTCGAGATTCGTTTCAGAGGCCTTTTCGGGGCCTTTCGCCCGGGTCGGGTAAGGGAAAAATCGCTTCAATTCGTTCAACGGCCGCTCAAGAAGATACCAGGAAAGGCTCGCCAGCCCGACCGAGAGCAGGAAACAAACCACGAACCGGCTCAAGCCGAGTTGTTCAGGAATCGGCAATTTCATGCCGGTTTTTTTCTGAAAGATCTCGATGAAGTCCGCCAGCGGAAGGTTGAACATGTAAATGCCGTAGCTGATCCTGCCGAGGTAGAGCATCGGGGCCAGGGTAAGGAACTTCCCGACGACCCCCTTGAAGCCGTCGGCACAGTTCCCGACCAGCCAGGTCGAGATTAAGGCGAAGGCGAAAAGCTCCCCGGTCACGTTCAGAGCGAAGGCCTTGCCCTTGACCCTCAAGAGGAGCGAGACGGCCAGGACGACGACTCCCAGGGCCAGGCCGGCGTTGAGGAATTTGCGGTAGTTCGCCCAGTCCGCACGGCGGATCAGCGCGAGCAAGGCCCCCATGCCGAGCCCGTCGAACCCCGAGGGGGTCATCAAGATGGTGACGGCCTGGTTCTGGTGTCCGACGGTCATCAGGAGGAGCCGGAACAGCGGGGCGCCGAGGACCGCCGCGACCACCACGGGGATCGCGAACCGTCGCGGGGCGAACAGGATCACGATGGGCCAGACGAGGTAGAACTGTTCCTCGATTCCGAGCGTCCAGTAATGGCCGATCGAAGGGACCCACCAGCCCGTCGTCGCCACTCCGAAATTGGCCAGGTGGACCATGTACCAGGGGAGGAGGTGCCGTGCCTCGGTCAGGTTGAGGACGACGGCGACCAGCAAGAGTGCGTAGTAGAGCGGCCAGATCCGCAGGATTCGCCTCATGTAAAACGCCTGCCAGACGCGCTTCCGCTGGCCGGGGGCGACGTCGATCAGGTCGCGCGATTTCGCGAGGATGCCCGTGATCAGGAACCCCGAAAGGGCGAAAAAAAGCCAGACCCCCAACCGTCCCGTGCTGAAGTATAGGTAATCATAAAGGGGTGCGAAGTGCTCGACGACGACCAAGGTCGCGGCGATCGCACGGAGCCCGTCGAGTTGCGGCATGTGGGCGTCGTCGCTTGCGCTGGGGCTGCTCATCAAGGCTCCGTGACGGTCGGTGTCGAGGGGATTCCATCGCGTGTCGAATCGTGACTGATTTCAGTGGCGAGACGTTGCGGACCCGACACTTGATACTAGAACGGTCGCGATTCTGATTCCGATCTTCACCCTTCGGCGGTGTCGAGCAGCCCGTTCGGGCGGTCGAGGGAGGCGTCGCGGTCGCGTTTGTACCAGCTCCACAGGAGCCGGTGGAGTGCGTAATCAAGCAGCGATTGCGAGGTCGGGAATGTGTACTCGGCCGGGTCGCCGTGGGAGACCATGGCGCGGGTCGAGGGGGTCAAGTACGCGTCGTCGGCCCTCGCCACGATGTCGGCCAGGAACTTCGGGAAGTTCTTGGCCGCGGAGGAGTCAAGTGCTTCGCCGAGATAGGCGTAGTTCATCTGGTTCTCGACGACGCGGAACGCCAGCCTCGGCTCTTTGCGGACGATGATGATCTCGCCGACCGGGTCGCGCGGCACTCGGGAGGCGCGGGCGCGGCGGTCGTCGGGCCTGGGTTTGCGGAGGGTCAAGGCGCGGAGGCCCGTCGCGACGGCCGACGGCCAGCGGGGGGGACTCGGCGATTTGTACTCGTCCTCGGCGTCGATCTTGCCCGCGCAGATCATTTCGATCCGGTTCCAGGGGACCCAGTGAATCGGCTCGCCGTGCAAGCCTTTGACCCGAAAGCCTTCCGGGAGGCATGCGGCCTCGTGGATGGTCCGGACCGGGGTCAGGTCGGGGAAATTGTCCACGGACCAGGCCTCGGCGGCGACCTTGAGTTCATAGAGGCCGTCGAGAAGTTCGCGGGTCTGGTCGGCGTCGAGCGGGTGTGCCCAGACGGCCGGGGCGCGGGCGATCCAGTGCATGGCGTCGGCCGGGTGCAGGCCGGTGACCTTGCAAAAGAGGTCGCGGACGGCGGGGGCCTCGTCCTCAAGGTCGATCGGGTCGAACACGACGAGGCGGTAGCGGGGCTCGGTCTTCAAGGTCGCCATCTGAGTAGCTCGCGGGGTGGCCGGGAATCTTACCAATGACCCATGATCGATGGCCAATGACCGATGACCCATAAGCGGCGTGCCCGATCGGTCATCGGTCATCCACCCATTGGCCATTCATCCACCCGTCGGTGCGGGAAAAAGCCGGTGGGCCTTCGCGCCTCGCCCCGACGCTTTCTTTCACTCAAGGCCCTATGTTACCGTGGAACGCAACGGAGGTGAGCATGTCGCGCAAGATTCTGTTCCACGGGTTGATTTTCGGGGCACTCGCCGGTTTGTCGCCGGCCCTGGCGGACGAGCCGGGGGGCATCGAAGGTGCCCGAAGGCTCTGGCAAAACGGACGTTACGCCGAAGCCCTCGAAGCCTATGACGCCGCCGGCAAGGCCCCCGGCAAATCCAAACCCGAAGACGCCGTGAGGATCGCCCTCGGCCGCGCCGACTGCCTCGCCAGTCAAGGCGAGTACGAGAAGGCCCGCGAGGCCGTCGAGGCCGTCCTCAAGGAACGGATAGACAACATCGACCTCCTCGCCCGCCTCGCCGACCTCAAGTTCGGCCGGGGCGACTGGGAAGGCGCCGAGAAACACGCGACCTCCGCGCTCGCCGCCGGCCCGGATCACCTTGCCGCGCGCTGGATGCAGGCGCGGATTTATGAGGCGAGAGGGGAGTCCGAGAAAGTTCTCGAGGCCTGGAAGTGGTTCGTCGATCGCTACAACGCTGATCGCGACAAGATCAGCCAGGACGCCGATTCTCTGCTGATCGTCGGACAGGCCTCCGAACGCTACTACCGCGCCAAAGCCCGCGGCCAGGAGCTTTCCGAATCGCTCAACGACGTGATCAGCGAGATCTACGAGGGCGCCGCGAAGGCCGACCCCCACTGCTGGCAGGCTCCCTGGCTTGAAGGCAAGCTCTTCTTGTTGGGTTATGACGAGTCGAAGGCGATCCCCGAACTGACCCGGGCCTTGCAGATCAACCCGCTGGCCGCGGAAGTCATCGTCACGCTCGGCGTGGCGGATTTACAGGGTTACAAGCTCTCAAACGGTCGGGCCAAGGCGGAGCGCGCCCTCCGGGTCAACCCGCGTTACGCCCCCGCTCAGGTCCTGCTCGCCGACCTGAACATCTCCGACGAGCGATTTGTCGATGCCAAGGCCGCGGCATTGAAGGCCGTCGCCGAGAACCCGAAAGACGAAGACGCCCTCGCCAGGCTCGCCGCGAGCTGTCGACTCCTGGTCGACCCCGCGGGCTCTGCCGTCGCCGAGTCCGCCGCGCTCGCGAACAACCCCAACCCCGCGACATTCTACGCGAACCTCGGCGAGCGCCTCGCCGACCGCCGCAAGTATCACGCGGCCGAACGTGCATTCCTACTCGCGGTGAAGGCCGACCCGCTTCGCGCCGACGCCCCGATCGGCCTGGGGATGCTCTACATGCAGATCGGCCGCGAAACCGAAGCGAAGGCTCTGTTCGACACCGCTTTCGACGCCGACCCGTTCAACGTCCGCGCCTTCAACCAGATGAAGGTGCTCAAGGAGATGGCCCGGTACACGCCGGTGCTTAGCAAGCACTTCTCGGTGCTGGTCGACCCGAAGCAGGACGAGCTGCACGGCAAGTACATGTCCCGCTACCTTGAATCGATCTATCCTGAGCTGACCGAGCGGTTCGGCTACGAGCCCCCCGGTCTCACGCAGATCGAGATCATGACCACCCACGCCTTGTTCAGCGCCCGGACCGTCGGCGTGCGGTTCGTCCCCACCGTCGGGGCCTGCACGGGGACGGTCGTCGCGCTGGCAAGCCCGAAGGCGACGCGGAAACCATTCAACTGGGCGCGCGTGCTCAAGCACGAAGTGGTCCACGTCATCACCTTGCAGCAGACCGGGTTCAACATCCCGCACTGGTACACCGAGGCATTGGCCGTCCAGAGCGAAGGCTTTCCGCGCCCTCAGGAATGGAACAAGCTCCTCGTCGACCGCGTGCCGACCCGAACGAAGCTGCTAAACCTCGACACGATCAACCTCGGCTTCATCCGCCCGAGCGAACCCGACGAGCGCTCCCTGGCGTACTGCCAGGCCCAGCTTTATGCCCAATACATGCTCAAGCGGTTCGGCTCGGACTCCTTGATGAAGCTGCTCGACGCATACCGGCGCGGAATGACCAGCGACCGCGCCGTGCCGTTCTGCTTCAACGTCGAAAAGGCCGATTTTGAGAAGGGTTACCTGAGCTTCCTCGACGAGGTCGTGAAGACGATCCGGACGCGGGTCGACGATGAGGCCAAGGAAGCCCCGGTCAAGTTCTCGCAGCTCGAAAAGATGCTCAAGGACAAGCCTGACGACGCCGACTTGAATGCCAGGATGGCCTATGAACACCTCGCGAGGCGCGACCTCCGTGAAGCCCGCCCCCTCGCCGAGAAGGCTCTGAAACTGAAGCCGAATCATCCCCTGGCGGCGTTCGTGAAGGCGACGCTCCTGGTGACGATCGGCGACGAATCCGCCGCGCTGGAGGTTCTCAGACCCGCCGTCGAGAACGACAGACCCAACGAAAAAGTGATCAACCTGCTCGGCGATCTCGAAATGAAGGCCGGAAAGCTCGACGAAGCGGAAAGGCTGTTCGAGCTCGCCCGCAAGGACGACCCGTTCAACAGTAAGTGGATCGCCAATCTCGCGCGGATTCATCTCCGAAAGAAAAACACCGCCAAGTTCCTGGCCGACCTCGCGATGATCGCCGACAACGACGCCGACGACCTCGACGTGAGGAAGGCCCTCGCGGAACGTCACCTCACCGAGGGCGAGCCGGAGTCGTCGGAAAAATGGGCGATGGAGTGCCTCTTCATCAACGTCTACGACCCCCAATGTCATGTGTTGCTCGCCGACGCCCTCTCCGCGAGAAAGAAATTCGTCGACGCCATCGACGAGTATCAAACGGCGCTGGGATTGAAGCCGAAAAAGGCGGATCTCTTGAAGGTCAAGCTCGCGAAAGCCCAGAACGGGCTCGGCCGTCGCGACGAGGCCAAGAAGACGATCGACGACCTTCTGAAGGCCGACCCGGATCATCCCGAGGCGAAGGAGTTTCAGAAGGAGTTGTCGGAAAAGAAGGAGAGCGCGACGTGAACCGAGTTGAAAAAGGGGCGAAATTCGCGGAATTGGCCAAGGCGTACGTGTGTTACCAAGCGGCCGGTGAAGACCTTGAGGTGGTGGAAGCTCTTGAGCGTCCCGAGGCACTCTTCGGACAGGTGGAAGATCCCGGCACCGCTTCGGCGGAGCAATCGATCGATCTCGATCTCAGGCTGAGAACGGCTCGCTCGAATCGTTTGGACGTCCGCGTCCGTTTCCGCATGTTCGATGACGATCCTCACTTTCAAGTCACGTTTTGGAAGACAGGCGAATCGGGTCGGATCGATCCGAATACCCGACTAAGCGACCCTGGGCGCGGTCAACTTCGTGAGTGGGTCCGGGAGAACCACCCACCCGGATCAATCGAACGCCCGACTTCATTCGAGGGCGAGCACGTCGATCCTTTAATGGCCCTGTCCGGCGCTTTGACGTCTGAAGATACCGATATCGCCGACCGGCACGACGATTATCTCGGTCAGGCACACCTTGATGAACTTCGAGGCGGCCGGGATGACTGAGGTATTCATCGATACCTCGGGCTGGGCCGTTTTCTTCCTCCGTAGCGAGAGTTTTCACGCGACCGCGGAAGCCTTGATGCGAAGCTGGCGCTCTGATGGAACCTTGGCGGTGACGTCGAACTATGTTCTTTCTGAGTTAGTCGCCCTCTTTTCGAGCCCGATCCGCGTTCCGCGTCCGCGAGTGATCGAGATCATCGAAGCGATCGTGACGAGTCGCCACGTCGAGGTCGTTCATATCGATGCAGGCCTTCACGAAAGGGCCTGGATGTTGCTGAAATCCCGCTCGGACAAGGCATGGAGTTTGGTGGACTGCACGAGTTTCGTCGTCATGAGCGAACGGCGGATTCTCGATGCCTTGACCACGGATAAGCACTTCGAACAAGCGGGTTACCACAGACTCTTGAAATGACGAGTGCCGTCATTCCGCCGGAATCGTCTCGTCTCCCCAGCCGAGGACCCCTTCGTGGCATCCGTGACGAAACCCGGACCGAAGCCTGCCGCCACCAAATCGCCTTTCAGGACCGCCGGCGAGGTTCTGAAGCAACTCGGGGGCATTCCCGCCGACCGCGTACGGGTATTCCCGGTGCCTGGTACGGCGACCGAGATCGACCTCATCAAGGCCAACGATCGCAAAGAAGGCATCTGCGAGCTTATCGACGGAACTTTGATTGAGAAAACGGCGGATTGCCGAGATTCTGCGCTCACGGTTGCATTGATAGCGTTTCTCGGCACGTTCATTCGCGAGAACAAACTCGGTAGAGCCTTCGGACCGAACGGCCCCTCGCGACTTTCTCCCAGTCAGGTTCGCTGTCCCGACGTCTGGTTCGTGACGGCGGCACGCCTTCGACAATGCCGGGACCGTAAGGCCGAGATCCTCGAGATCGCCCCCGATCTTGCCGTCGAAATCCTCAACAAGAGCAACTCACACGGGGAGATGCAGCGAAAGCTCCGCGATTACTTCGCGGCGGGCACGCGGCTCGTCTGGTACGTCGACCCGAAAAAGCGGACCGTCCGGGTCTATACCGACCCCGACAAGGCGACCACCTTGACCGAAGACCAGACCCTCGACGGGGGCGACGTTCTGCCGGGGTTTTCGCTATGCTTGCGGGAATTGTTTGCCGAGCTCGACGACTGAGTCAGATCCCGCCGGTCGTTACTCACTCGTTCCAAAGATCCCCAGGGAAGCCGCCTTGGGGGATCCGCATCCGCGTTTTCCGGCTCCAGACGAGGAGCGTCGAGGGCGACACTCTCACGGGTGACCGTGGGAGCAAGCGAAATCCGTGTTACTCAGTCATATTCAACGGCGAACGGCTTTCCCGTCATTTCGCTCCAGATTTTGAACTGGTCGGGGGTCAAAAGTGCGGTCCCCTTGCCGAGTATTTCCGTCCTGAGATCAGCAATCCTCCGTTTTCTCGTCTCCGGATCGAGCCCCTTCAAACCTTGGATCTCCTTGGCGCGACTGATGAGCTCATCATTCAGTGTTTTGAAAGTCGCCCTCTGCACGTCGGAGCATTTGAGCCGATCGGCGACTGGTGGAAACAACCAGTATTCGAAACCTCGCTCTTGAGTCACGATCTCCATGAATCGCTTTAACTGCTCGGGATTGACGATTCTCGCCCTGGAGACCGCGTTCTCCTCGTTGGCTCTCTTTTTCGATTCCCTTACGATCGCACTTCGCGTTTCCTCCGGGATGGACTGCGAATCGAAGTCGATCGCGGAGAGCCGTTTAAGGCGAAAGTCTTCAATCGCTTCCAATTTCGCAACCTGTTCGGGAGTCAGCTTCAGTTCCTTTTGAACCCCCTTGTTCAGCCATAGTCCACCAGGCCCGCGCGAGTTGATCGGCGGGCCGTAGCCCTGCGCCATCAGTGGAACAGCCAGGAACGTTCGGGCAGCCAACATCGTAATCAAGAGGAGTGCTGGACGCATCGGGGAGGGCTCCTGTGAAGAAGACTCATGGGGTGAGTCGCATCCATGAATTGTAAGTGAGTCAGTCTCGGAACCAAAAACGATTTTCTGATTCCCACGGCCGATTTCCACCGAGTTTACTCGTTCCCCAGGTCCCGTATCTTAAGCTTAGGAAGGTCGCCCCGGACGCTCCGGGTCCGCAATTGTCGGCGTCAGACGACGCGGAGCGTCGAAGACGACACTCCCACGGAGGATCGTGGGAGCAAGTCCGGAATGGACCCGTCTGAGAGCGTGATCGCCCTCCTAATCGTTTGCAGAACCGGCGTTCTCACTTTAAGATCGGCCCCCGATGGACGAACTACCCGACGGCGGCTTGACTCTCCGCGCGCTCCAGCGGATGATCTTACAATTGTACGGCCAGAAGGACGCGGCCCGGGGCGACTCGGGGACGTTCCTCTGGCTGGCCGAGGAATTCGGTGAGCTCGCCGCCGCTTTGCGGTCGGGAACTCACGAGGAACTCGCGCTCGAAATGGCCGACGTCCTCGCCTGGCTCGTCACGCTCGCGAATGTTCGGGGCGTGGACCTGGAGGCCGCGGTCTTGCGGAAATACGGCAAATCTTGCCCCGGCTGCGGCGAATTGCCCTGTGTCTGCGACCCGTCTCTCAAGCCCTGACCGAACAAAATCGAAGCGTCGAGCGTAGCGTATCCGAGCCGTGGCGAAGCGATAGCGAAGACGAGGAACCCGCGTGATGCATCCGGGACGGGATATGCGGCGAACACACATCCGAATCTTGCACGCGCTGGCGGCGCTCGCATTTCTGACGGCGGCGTCTCAACAGGCCCGAGCGGCGGACATCTCCGTCGAGAACCTCCGCGTCGGGTTCGTGAACAACACCTCGAACAACCTCTTCAAAATCGGAACCTGGACGCCCGTCTGGGTCCAGCTTAAAGGCGGTTCTGAACGCTTCTCCGGCCAGATCGAGATCGAGGTGCCCGACGACGAAGGGACGCCCACGTTCTTCCGCCAGACGGTCGACGTCGCCGCGGGGGAGACCGTGCGGGTCGTCACCTACGCGCGGCCGGGCACCCGCGACCCGAACTTCGTGATCCGGCTTTACGACGACCGGGGCAAGAAGCACGGGCGGGACGTCGATGGCTCGCAAGTCGCGCAGCTCACCACGATCGGCGCGGAGGAGACGCTCGTTCTGACACTCGGCAAGCCGGCGGGCGTTGACCAGATCCCCAGCCTCCCCGGCTTCGCGACCGACAAGACGATCAGCGGGCAGGAGTTGAGCGTGGCCCGCGCCGAGGTCGGCAACGGGCAGAACGCGTCGCTCCCCGGACGCTGGTACGGCTTCGACGCGGCCGGTGCTGTGATCGTCGACACCAACGACAAGGACCTGATGGAAGCCCTGGCCGTCCGCGGTCAGGCCCTCGTCGACTGGGTCGCGCGCGGCGGACACGTCGTGGTCGCGGTCAACGCGAACTGGCAGGCGACCCGCGACAGCGTGCTCGCCCCGATCTTGCCGGCGGTTCCCAATGGTCAGGTGCGGCTGAATTCGATCGATCTCAAAGCACTCGACGTCTTCGCCGCCGCGACGAAGTCGATCTCGTCGCCCGAAGCGCTTCCGGTCCAGGTGGCGAAGCTCGAAGACGTCGAGAAGCGCGGCGGCAAGATCCTCAGCGCGGCGTCGGACGTGCCGCTCGTCGTTCGGGGCTCCCACGGGTTCGGTCGAGTCACTTTGGTCGCTCTCGACGTCGATCAGAAGCCGTTCGCGGACTGGGCCGACCGCGCCCAGTTCTGGGTCCGCGCCATCGACTTCCGAAGGCTCGGAACCAACGGCGGAGTGACCGTTCCGGGGAACACCCGCCGGATGTTTCAGACCGGCGTCAGCGACCTCGCCACGCAGCTTCGCCAGGCCCTCGAACAGTTCCCCGGCGTGAAGCTGATCCCGTTCGGCTGGGTCGCCTTCTTCATCTTCCTCTACATCCTCCTGATCGGCCCCGGCGACTACTTCTTTTTGAAGAAGGTCGTCAAGCGGATGGAGTTGACCTGGATCACGTTTCCGTTGATCGTCGTCACGGTCAGCCTGATGGCGTACTACGCCGCCTACCTCGTGAAAGGCCGCGAGTTGATCATCAACAAGGTGGATGTCGTTGACGTCGATCAGGCGATGGGAGTCGCCCGCGGTACGTCGTTCATCAACCTCTTCAGCCCCCAGAACCGTGATTACGATATCTCGGTGATCCCGCGCGGCTTGACCTCGGAGGCGGGTTCGATCGCGGTCGACCCCAAGGATAAGAGCGGCGGCGCTGCAATGCTCGTCTCGAAAGGGAGCGAGCCGCCTCGGCCTCCCGCGGGGACCGACGTCCTTGTCTCCTGGCTCGGTGTTCCGGAGTCCGGGTTCGGCGGGATGGGGCAGACCGGGAGGATCAGCTTCGCGGGGGGCGGATACCGTTCGCTTCCCGTCGGCGGCTCATCGGCGCTGGAGGGGGTCCGCATCCCGATCTGGAGCACGAAGCTGATCTCGTCGCGATGGTACGGGCCTTCGGCGAATATGGCGGATTCCGACCTGATCCCCGTCGGGATCGACCGACTCTCGGGGACGGTGACCAACACACTGTCGGTCCCGATGAACGACGCGATCATCGCCTTCGGCAAGCACGTTTATCAACTCGGGACGATCGCGGCGGGGGAGACGATTCGCGTTGAGCTGAAGCAGGACCGGCAGCTTTCGCCGTTCCTCCAGTCGCGGATGGAGTCGTTCTCGCCCAAGAATGCGGGCAACGGCGCGAAGATCGCGCGGGCCGACCTGATGCTGGCGATCATGTTCCACGACAGCCAGAGCACGACATCGACCGAACGCCCGCTGGCGAGTAACCCGCTCCACTACCTCGACTTGACCGGGCAGCTTACGCTCGACCGGCCGATGCTCGTCTCCCGCGTCGACCTCCCGGCCGCGACCGTGGTGCTGGGAAATGCCCCGGCGATGCCGAAGGTCGAACAGACGACGATGCTGCGGTTGATTCTTCCTCTCGGGAAGTCGCCCGCCCGGACGGAGACTGAGAAGGCCTCGAATTAAGATGCGGAACGCATCCATGTTTTGCGTATACACCGTCGACGATCTTGGTTTCTTTGAGCGGATTGCGTGGTGGCTGTCGGACAAGGTGAGCTGGGAGACTCCTATTGAGGCGTTGCTCCTCTTAATGGGGGTCATCCTCCTTTTGAAAATTCGCAAACGTCGTTCAATC
>JAYUFP010000401.1:0-5698 GCA_043738665.1 Isosphaeraceae bacterium | reverse complement strand
CCCGAATCAATACCTCATCCTCTGGTTCTATCTCACGGCCGTCGCGATCTGGCCGGTCCGTTACCTGGTGGTCTCCTGGGCGGCCCGCAAGCTCGATTATCTCACGCCCCGCTCGCCGAGATACAACCGGCCCGCGCCGCCGCTCGTGACGGCGATCATCCCCGCGAAAGATGAGGAGGAGAGCCTCCCGGGCTGCCTGGAATCGGTCCTCGCCCAGGACTATCCCAATCTCGAGATCTTGATCGTCGACGACCGCAGCCACGATCGCACGCCGGAAATCGCCCGGTCGTTCGCGGCCCGTGACCCTCGGGTGCGGGTCAAGACGATCGAGCACTTACCCCCCGGCTGGACCGGCAAGACGCACGCACTTCAGGCGGCCTCGGAAGAGGCCAAAGGCGAGTGGTTCTGGTTCCTCGACGCCGATACCCGGCACGAGCCCGCGAACCTCGCGATCGTGATGGAATACGCCCGCGAACGGAACGCCGTGATGGCCAGTTTGATCCCCGAACTGCGCTGCGAGACGTTCTGGGAAAAGGTCGTGCAGCCGCTCGCGGGGGTCGTCTTGATCCAGTCGTTCCCCTTGTTCTGGGTGAACGACGACCGCAAGAAGGTCGCCTTCGCCAACGGCCAGTACATCCTGATCCGTCGCGACGCCTACAACGCCGCGGGCGGCCACCACGCGGTCCGCGACCGCTTCGTCGAAGACATCGCCATGGCCCAGCGGGTGAAGGGACTCGGCATGTCGGTCCGCGTCGCGATCGCGCACGGGATCGGCTCGACGCGGATGTACGCCTCGCTCGGCCAGCTTGTCCGCGGCTGGAGCCGGATTCTCTTCGACGCTTTGGGACGGAGCCCGCTTCAACTGCTCGCTAAGGTTCTAGACCCGCTGATCTTCAGCCAATCGGGACACGTCGCGTTCGTCGCGGCGCTACTCATGATTCTGTGGAGGACACCCGGGCCGTTCCCGATGATTCTCTTGGGCCTCAGCGTTTTTCATCACCTGATGTCCTACGTCGTCCTCCGAAAACTTTATCACCTGTCGGTCCCTGGCTCGTGTTACGTCGCCTTCTTCCCGGTCGCGAATCTCGTGATGGATTGGGTTCTGTTTCGTGCGATCGGCATGTGCCTGACGGGAAAAGTGACCTGGCGGGGCACGGCCTACGGCCACGAAGATTCGAAGTCGAATCTCGCCCCGACTTTGTCCCGAATACCAACGGCCGAGAGTGTCACCAAACGCTGAGATCGGAAACCTTGAATGGCCACCGCGACCCTGGAATCCCTGTCCGCGCGAAACCCCGCCACGGGTTTGGAGATCACACGGGTTCCTTGCACTCCTCCCGAACACGTCGAGGAGATCGTCGCCCGCGCCGGGGAGGCGCAGAAGCGCTGGGCTGCTGCGGGCTTTGCCTATCGTGCGGCGTTTCTGAAACGCTGGTGGTCAATTCTCGCCCGCGACGCCGAAATCTGGGCCGACTCGATCCGCAAGGAGATCGGCAAGCCCTATTCCGAAGCCTACGCGGGGGACGTGCTCGGGACTCTCGACGGCATTCGCTGGACCATCCGGCGCGGCGGGAGAATCCTTGCTAATACCCGTTACGGTCCGGGAAGCCAGCGCTTCTTGCAGGTCTCCGCGGGTCATGCGATTCAACGGCCGTACGGCGTGATCGGAATGATCGGGACGTGGAATTACCCGCTCTTCCTCAACGCCCCGCCGATCGCTCAGGCGCTTGCCGCAGGGAACGCGGTCGTCTGGAAACCGTCGGAACTCGCCACGTCGTCGGGCATGATGCTTCAGAAGAGCCTTGATGAAGCTGGGTTCCCTCGCGATCTGGTCTCCGCACTGTACGGAGGCCCGGAAATCGGCAAGGCTTTGGTCGATGCGCCGATCGACAAGATGCTGTTTACCGGGGGGGTCGGAAACGGCCGTCGCGTTCTAGGAACCCTCGCCGCGAAAGGAATTCCGGCCGTCGCCGAGCTTTCCGGCTTCGACCCGGCGATCATCCTGCCCGACGCTCCGTTCGATTCCACGGTCAAGGCCCTGACCTGGGGGGTCTTCCTCAACGCAGGTCAGACCTGCGTCGGCATCAAGCGGGTCTATGTCGTCGGCGACCCGTTGCCGTGGGCCGGGGGGCTCGCCGACGCGGCGAAGGAGCTCCGGGTCGGCGACCCGGCGGGTGAGAAGATCGACGTCGGCCCGATGATCTCCGAAGGGGCTCGCAGTCGCTTTGACGAGTCGATCCGTCATGCCGTCGAAGCCGGGGCGCAAGTGCCCACCGGCGGCAAGTCAATCGACGGTCCCGGCTCGTTCTACGAGCCCACCGTGCTGTTCGCGGAGAACTCCGAGCCGGAAACACGGCTCTCCGGAGTGTTCGGCCCGGTCGTGATCGTGCGAGGAGTTCGCAACCCGAACGAAGCCGTCGCCGCCGCGAATGCGAGCGAGTACGGCCTGGCCGCGAGCGTCTGGTCGAAGGATCTGAAGGCGGCAAGGGTGGTTGCAGAAAGTCTCGACGCGGGAATGGTCACGATCAACGAGGCCGTGACCCCCACGATGCACGCCTCGGCCCCCTTCGGAGGCGTCAAAGCTAGCGGCTATGGACGAACTCACGGGCCGCTCGGGCTCCTCGAATTCGTCCAGCCCAAAGTCGTCTTCACCCGACACGCCGGGGGTTTTCGACCCCATCTTTATCCCTATGGAGCGGGGCCGGTCCTCTTCTTCCTCCGCAATTATCTCCGGTTTTTCCGGGCCTGACGCTCAAGACCTCAGCCGGATAACCGGACGAATTTCAGAAACCGTCAGTCGGGTCTTTATTGTGAAATGTACTTTATGATACAAAGCTAAACCTTGACGCGGATAACCTGGAACGGGCGCCGGAGAATCAACACATGGGCAGATGGCTCAAGGATCTGGATCGAATCCTCCGAGGCAACGCGACGAGCCTCTCGGAGTTGAAGCGGGGTACGATCGAAATCCCCGTCGGCGGGATTGCGATGGTTCTGGTCGTGCTTGCGATGATTTACGGGGCCTGCATGGGCTCGTTCAGCGTCTTTCGGGGGGCGGATGCGGCGCTCTTGCAGGTGATCGCCTCGATTTTGAAAGTGCCCGCGCTTTTCGTCCTGACCCTGATCGTGACGTTCCCGTCGCTCTACGTCTTCAACGCATTGGTCGGCTCCCGACTTCAGATCGTCTCGGTCTTGCGGTTGCTGGTCGCCTCGCTCGCGGTGACGGTCACCGTGCTCGGTTCGCTGGGACCGATCGTCGCGTTCTTCTCGGCGAGCACGACGAGTTACCCGTTCATGCTTCTATTGAACGTGATCGTCTTCGCCGTGGCCGGGCTGTTCGGGATGGCGTTCCTGCTTCAGACGCTGCACCGTCTGAGCCTGATTCCGCCGGAACCCGAGCCCAGACCGGAAACGGACCTCGGCGTCGAGGAGGCCCCGGTCGAGTTGACCCCCGTCTTGCCCCGACGCGCCACGAGTGCCCTCGAACCTCCCGATGAGCGGGCTCTCAGCAAACACGTGAAAGCCGTCTTTCGGTGCTGGATCCTTCTATACGGGCTCGTAGGAGCCCAGATGGGCTGGGTATTGCGGCCTTTTGTCGGGCGTCCTTACCTGCCGTTTTCCTGGTTCCGTCCCCGCGAGTCGAACGTTTTCCAGGGGATCTGGACAGCCTTCACGAACTTGTTCTCATGAGCGCCGGCGGCTTGAGTCGCGAAGGGTCGATGACTCGGATGATGGGCCGGGCCGAGAACGTCCTGCGAGGGGGGGCCACCGGGAGGGACCTCTGGCTGGTGCTCGGCTGCGGGATGGCCTACGGCCTTGTGATGGGCTGTTTCGGCGGCCGCTGGCTCCAGCTCGTCTACTCCGCGCTCAAGGTTCCGATCCTGCTCCTGGCGACGGTCGGGCTGAGCCTTCCGAGCTTCTTTGTACTGAACACGTTGCTGGGTCTGCGCGACGACTTCCGGGACGTCGCGCGGGGGATTATTGGGTCTCAGGCGGGTCTGACGGTGATCCTGGTTTCGCTCGCGCCGATCACGGCCTTCTGGTACGCCTCGTTCACCGACTACCACACGGCGATCCTCTTCAACGGCCTGATGTTCGGGATCGCCAGCTTTGGCGCCCAGGTGATCCTTCGTCGCTCGTATCAGCCCTTGATCGCCCGAGATTCCCGGCACAGGGTGTTGCTCCGTGTTTGGCTCGTCTTCTATGTTTTCGTCGGCGTCCAGATGGGTTGGGTGCTCCGTCCCTTCGTGGGAGACCCGCGAAACCCCGTGGAATTCTTCAGGGCGGATGCCTGGGACAACGCCTATGTGATCGTGACACGGATGTTCCTGGAAAAGATCGGAGGGTGACAAGAAAAAGGCCGGGTGAACAGGCTGGTTGTTCCGCGAAGGCCTGATTACAATTCGAAGGTCGAGTCGACGGCCCGAGGGCATCCGGCGACGACGGACCTTGCTCCTTCGAGGATTTCCGCGGAACGGAGTGAACGGAACATGGCTAAGTTACGACTCCTCAAAACTGGCCACGGCGACCTCTGCCTGGCTGAGTGGGACCAGAAGCGTCCCGAGACGGTCACCGAGGCCGAAGCCGCATTTGCCGAGCACTTCACCCCGGGGCGGCTCGCGTTCCGGCTCGACGGCCCCGGACAGACCCGGGCGATCCGCGCGTTCGACGCCTCGGCCCCCGAGATCCTCCTCGTTCCGGCCATCCAGGGCGGATGACGCCAGGGCGATCAGGGACGACGCACCGCCATGATCAGGACCGGTTATCTTCGCTGGGAAATCGACGTCGATGACGTGCGGAGTCAGGCCGACGCCACCGCACGCGAAGTAGTCTTTCGCGCCCGGCCGAGCTACCGCGTGGTGAGGGTCAAGAGCAACGGCCACGCCATGGTCGCCGAGCGGTTCGTTGCCGGTGAGTCGACTTATGACGAGGTGATGAGGTCGCTGAAACGCGAGGGTGGAGAGACCGACGTCACCATCCCCGATGTCGGCCCGCGACCCTTCCGTTACTCCGAGAGCGACCGCACCAAGACCCCGCGGTTCTGGATGGACAAACTTCAGCGCGAGGCGAACGCCTTCGCCGTCGAAGTGGTCCGCGCAGCGGCTTCGTTCCCGCAGATGGTCATTTCGAGCCCGGCCCTGCGGGCGGGTTACGCGAAGCTCGTCGAATGGGAGATCTTCCGCGTCATCGAAGGCCGGAGCACCCCCCAGCCGACCCGCGACGACGAGCCGATGAGCCTGGACGTGACCGCCTATCAAACCGGCGTACCGGAACTCGTGGCGGCCGAGTTGGTACGCAACGTCGTCACCCCCAAGGAGTTCGACGAGTTCTGCCGCTACGACTGTGTGACCGTGTTGAACGGCGGCAAATACTTCCGGATTCCACGACGTCCCCATGCCCTGATCGAGGTCTGGGACGCGAAAACCCAGCGCCCCCTGGCGAGGCTCTGCGTCGTGTTCCAGGACCCCGGAATGCCGCCGTCCGATGAAGTGGTGATGAAGTACCTTCTCGCCAAGCATCAGCCCGAGTTGCTCTGGCAGGTCGGAGTGAAATTCAGTCCCCCCGCCGGGAGGTTCGAGGCCGTTGCCCCCCGGCGATGGGCGGCGGAATGAGCGGAGCAAATCAAGGGGTTTGTGGGCTGGGTCTTGACCCAGCGTATTCGGCCGATAAACCGCGGCGGCGTCAGATCGAAGTCGCG